>PUOW01000269.1 GCA_003552185.1 Spirochaetaceae bacterium | reverse complement strand
TTACCGAACGTTCGAGGAGATGGCGGGTGAGCCGTTGTATATTATGCCGTATCGCCTTCCTGAGGCGCAGGATCCGCCGGCGCAGGATCCGCCGGCGCAGTAGAAGAGGCTCATGTCGGAGCGTAAGCCTACGGAACGCAAGCGTATAGAGATTCCGCTACCAACCGCGCTTCGCATGCTCGGAGACTATGCCGCGGCGCGTATCGGCGAGCAGCTGCGCTCGGTTGCGTTTATCATCATTTACCTGCTCGCGTTTCAGATCGTTATTCTCGGCTCACCCCCGGCCGGCGCGTTGTCGATTGCGCTCGGTATTGGGTTGGTAGTGTTGGGTCTCGCGCTGTTCTTGGAGGGCTTGCTACTCGGTCTCATGCCGCTCGGTGAGCGCGTAGGGCTGCAGTTGCCGAAACGAACCGGAATTATCCCGATCGTACTGTTCGGGTTGTTGCTCGGGTTCGGCTCCACGCTCGCCGAACCCGCGATCGCGGCACTTCGCACCGCCGGAGAAAGCGTCACCGCATGGGAGACCCCGCTGCTCTTCCTGATGCTCGAGCGAACTCCCGAGGCGCTTGTAGCCGCGGTTGGTATTGGAGTCGGCATCGCGGTTGGGTTCGGGATGGTGCGCTTCTATTTCGGCCTATCGCTCAAGCCGTTCGTCCTTACCATTATTCCGCTCCTACTCGTGATCTCGGCGGTGTTCTCGTTCGACGAGAAGCTCGCGGCGATCGTCGCACTCTCCTGGGACACCGGGGCGGTCACCACCGGGCCGGTAACGGTGCCGTTGGTGCTGGCGCTCGGAATCGGCGTTTCACGCGCAACCGGCAAGGGCGAGTCGGCCGGAGGCGGCTTCGGCATCATAATGCTTGCCTCGGCGTTTCCGATTCTCAGCGTGCTGGTGCTTGCAGGCGCCCTACGCGGCGAGACCCCAAGCCCTACCGACGAGCAAACGTTCTTCTCACCGGCCTTCCGCGAGCGAGCGCTGAAGCTGTTTGAGTCGTCCGAGGAGCTCGAGCGGTACGCGTTCACGCGCGCCGGCGAGACCGGGCGCCGCGCCCTGTTCGAGGAGGAAGCCGAGTACCAGGCGGCGCTCGAAGCGCTTCGCGAAGACCAGACCACCCGCAACACACTGCTCGGTGATCTCAGCCTGAGCGAATGGCTCACCACGCAAGCTTCGGACGCCGAGCGCGATAGGTTCCCCCGTATACGAAGATCGGCCGAGACACCAAGCGCCTCGGGCGCCCCGACGGGTTCCGCCGGGGTGGGTTCCGGATCCCGCGATGCGGGCGGGTTCGCTCGGATATTTGCCGAAGAAGGCCGCCTCGCGATTCGCGCCGTGGTCCCACTTTCGGCGCTGCTGTTGCTCGTACTCTTGGTTCTGCTACGCGACCGCCCGCGCTACCGCGACGAGGTTGTGCTCGGGATCGTGCTTGCGCTGATCGGGATGGCGGTTCTTACGAGCGGGATCCGCCTCGGCCTTGCCCCGCTTGGAGACGACGTAGGAGCGCGGCTGCCGCGCGTGTTCGCCGACAGCACCCACGGTATCGAACGCGTAGTGATCGATGAGTTTGACCGTGAGGTAGTGTTTGAGAGCATCGGACCGGACGGTGACCGGCGAAGCTACTTCTACCTTCACGATAACGGCGAACCGGAACGTGTTCGGTTCCATCCTGAGCGCTTCGACGAAGCGCGAAGCCGGTACGAGCACGTGGTTCAGAGATCGCCGCTTTTTGGCCCCGAGTTGACGGCGCTCGGGATTGCGCTGGTATTGGTGTTTGCGTTCGGCCTTGGATACGGCTCTACGCTCGCCGAGCCCGCGCTCAATGCGCTCGGCCGCACCGTGGAGGACATGACGGTCGGCACGGTGAAGCGCTCTTCGGTGATTCGGGCGGTCTCGATCGGGGTAGGCCTCGGCCTTGTGGTCGGCGTCGCGCGCATCATGTACAACATTCCGATTATCTGGCTGCTCGCGCCGCCGTATCTGTTGTTGCTGCCGCTCACGATCTGGAGCGAAGAGGAGTTCACCGGCGTCGCCTGGGACAGCGGCGGGGTAACGACCGGGCCGGTCACGGTCCCGCTGGTGCTCGCGATGGGGCTCGGCATCGGCAGCGAGTTAGGTGTGGTCGACGCGTTCGGCGTGGTCTCGATGGCCTCGGTGTTCCCGATTGTCTCGGTATCGCTGTACGGCTTCGGCGTGCGCGCACGGCAACGACGCGCGATTCGCGACGCGGAACGGAGTGCCGGCGATGAGTGATACCGAAGCCAAAAGGAACCCGCCGCACAGCTACCGAGAGGTGAGCCGCATTGTGTGTCACGTCCACCATCGGCTGAGCCGGCACCTCGGTGAGCGCCTGGTGGAACTCGGGGCGCGCTCGGTCCTGATAGAACCTGGGCGCACCGTCCGACAGCTTCGCCGGCCGCGTCGGTTCGGCCTGCCGGGCAAAGTGGTGCGCCTCGAGGACCAACCCGCCGAGGTGTTCACCGCAGTTGTGGACCGCGATGAAGCCGAAGCGGTAATGCACGACATTATCGCAACCGCCGAACTTAGCCTGCCGGGCCGTGGCACAATCTACTCGCAGGACCTCGTAGAGTACCGCCGACCCGCTCAGCGCGACGGGCAGTTAGACCCCTCCCAAACCGTGCGCCCTGTTTCACCAACCCGCACAGAGGCGCCGGATGTGGCGTTGCTGCGGGACCTCGCCCTCATTACCTGCATACTCTCGATGCCCGGCAGCGGCGAGCAGCTCGCGCGCGTCGCGCTCGACCTCGGAACCTGTGTACCGGTTGTAACCCTCGGCACCGGCACCGGGCTGCGCGACCGGCTCGGCTTACTGCGCATCACGGTACCGCCCGATAAGGAGATTGTGCAGCTCTTGGTACCCGCCTACGACGCCGAGGGCATCATGAGAATCTTGATCGACGAGGGCAATCTCACCCAACCCGGACGCGGCTTTGTGTATCAGACGCCGGTCCGCGCCGGCGTGATCGATACTCGCCTGCGGATCGGTGCGCAGGAGCACGCCGCGAGCATCGAACAGATCATCGCCGCGATCGACGAACTCAAAGCCGGCACCGCCTGGCGCAAGCGATTCGTTGGATTAGCGGGCGACGAGACCGACGAGGCGCTACGCTTACCGCGCGACAACCGCGAAATCTCGGTAATCTGCACCGAAGGACGCGCAGAAACGCTGGTTGAGGCCGCGATCGAGGCCGGCGCCGGAGGCGCCACAACCTCGCGCGTTCGCCGTCTCAGCAGTATTGATATCGAGGGGCGCATCGCGGCTCGCGAGCGCAGCACGATCAGCGTCCCGGCTTCTATCTGCGAGCGTGTCGTATCGGCGCTACTCGAGGCGGCCCGCGACAGCGACGACATCGCCGACCGCATAGAAGTGCTCGACTCTCCCGCAGCGTTCACGCACACCACGTGAATCGGCATAATCTCAATTAGTCTTGGCAGAATCGATATTTTACTGCATAATAGGGGCTGTCGTGCTCGAAGACACGGCAAAATTTTGAACCTATCGCCATTGAGGAGGAAGGTGTGGCTGATAAGACTGCTAAAGTAGACGGCCAGCCGGACGGCCCGTATTACGTAGACACGAACTGCATCTCGTGCGAGGCGTGTGTACAAACCGCTCCGGATTTTTTTGAGATGGAAGACGACAGCGGCCTCGCGGTCGTCGTGAAGCAACCGCAGTCGGAAGACGAAAAGGCCGAGTGCGAAGAAGCGCTTGAAGCCTGCCCGGTTGAGGCCATCGGTAACGACGGCTAATTCCGCCTGCTTGTGCAACGTCGCGGCGGCCGGTATGCGTCGGCGCCACCGGCGCCCACTGCTTCGGCCGCCACGCGACGTGTATTCCTGCCCGCTCCGCAGTCTACCCCGCTTGCCCTAATCGTTTCTCAAAGTTCCGCTGAATGGTCTCGCGAATGTAGTCGTAGATCTTTTCCTCGAGCGAGTTGGCCTTGATATCGTCGAACATCACCACAAAGACCTTCTCGGCTTCCTGGCGAACTCCCGCAACCCGTCCCGAAACCGTCACGAGGCGGGCGTTCAGCCGCAGTTGAATATCATCGAGATGATCGTTGACGCTCAACGAGTCGCCGGCCTGCGGGAGCTTGCACGCCATACCAACCGAGCTGATATCGAGAATGGTCCCTGAGTACTGCTGTCCAAGATACTTGATATTGAGCGTCGCGTTACCGACTCCGCGACAGTTGGCGCGCGCGTACTTGCGTCGGC
The DNA here is from genome assembly GCA_003552185.1 of Spirochaetaceae bacterium. GTDB lineage: Bacteria > Spirochaetota > Spirochaetia > DSM-27196 > SLAA01 > B1Sed10-166. The sequence goes on along the minus strand of PUOW01000269.1, from coordinate 6,027 downwards.
CGATCGCCTTCTCGCGCGAGACCGATTCAAACACACGTTTCTGCACATCGCCCTGGCGCGTTCGCGTCGAGATGAAGCCCGCCGGCAGCTCAATGCTGCGCAGCCACTTCGCCACAACGTCCTTGCGACTCTCTTCGCTCAACACGCCGAGCCGAATGTCTTTTTCCTTGAGTTGATCCTGCATATTCGAAAGAACCCGGAACCACTCGGCCTCTTTGGGCCCTTTGTCGATATTGACGAACACAACGGCACCGGGGTACAGGTTAATCAGCTTCAGCAACGACTTGTAGTCGTCGTAGTGACAGGCCTTATACTCTGAGCGAACAAGCGCGCCGATCACGTCATCCTTCACCCACACCGGCGCATAGAGGAAGATGATCATCCGGCCTTCGAGCTCTACTTTCTCACTGTCCATAACGAGCGTAAATCCTACACATTCAGTTCAGCTGTGTAAATCGTCGAAGACCGTGTAAGACGCGAGGTGACGCGTAGCCGTCTCGAGCAGCCGCTGCGCGAAATGCGGCTCAACCGAAAGCCGTCCGATTTCAAGCACGGCGCCTCCCAGAAGCTCCCGGAGGCGCGGCTGCAGGAACTCGCGGAGCGCCAGGGGTGTTACGGTGTTCAGCGCATTGTACGGGTCGTCCGGCATCTCGCTCGTTTCGGCCGACACTGCGGCAAGCAGATTGAGTTCCCACGGAGCCACCGCCTCGCGCCGCTCGCGCGGCAGACGCAGCACGCGTTCGGTGTCGACGAGATCGTCGCACAACTGATACGCGCGCCCGAGGTGCGTCGCGAGCCGACGGAGGGGCTCCCGGTCGCGTTCCGGGGCGGCGGCGCAGAGGGCGCCGATCTGCATCGGTGCGTCGAAGGAGTAGCGCCCGGTCTTGAGATCGTATAGCCGATAGAGATCCTCAACCGACCGAGCCGCAACCGGCCCCTCGGCCAGCTCGAGGTCGAGCGCCTGCCCCAGCACCGTATCGAGCGACACCGATCTAACGATCTCGAGCACCGCACTCGGCAGACCTCGATGCGCCACGGTGTCGACAATCACCCCGATAGCGAGCGCGTGCAGAAAATCGCCCGCAAGGATCCGCATCCCGAGCGCTCCCGCCTCCTGTTCGGCGCCGGGCGCACAACCCGGCCGTGCCGGTTCGTCGGTCTCGAACGGCCCGTCGATGCAGTCGTCGTGCAGAAGCGCGAAGGTGTGCAACAGCTCAGTCGCGGCGGCGAGCTCGAGCAACGGCTGGGAGGGCTCGCGCCCATACGCCGCAGCGGTCTCGAGCAACAACACCGGCCGAAGCAGCTTCGCCGGCCGATCGATATACCGCCGTATGGTTTGCGCAAGGCGCGGCGCATAATGCTCGATCTGCCGGCGCGCGAACTCGCGCTCGAGAATATCTTCAACCTGTTCGCGCACGCGGCCCGCAAGCAGATCGTATCCGCCGTTTCGGCCGTTCATATCTGCACCCCGCTCATCACAATTGCGAGCGCGTACGGTGTAGTAAACGCCACGTAGAGCACCGCGCAGCCGCGTGGAAGAAACGCGAGTGCGTGCTCGTCGCGCGCACCGCTCGCCCTGCGCAGAACCCGTAGCGCGAGCGGGAGACTCAGAAGCGCAACCGCCACGGCGGACTGCAGCACACCGAAGACAATCATCAACACTACGGCGGCGTGCGGGAACAGGACCAGCACCACCAGTAATCGAAACGCGGAACCCCGTGACAGCAGATTTGCGATCGTGCGTACCCCGGCTTCGCGGTCGCTCGTGCTATCGCGCATATTGTTCCCGTGGAGAATTGCGGCAGCCGCGGAGCCTATCGGAAGCGAACTCAAAACGGCGCTCAGCGGGACCTCGCCGACCAAAGCCCAGACCCCAAGGCCGATCAATCCCGGACCGGCGAGCAAAAACACGACCACGTCCCCGAGCGCGAAATACTTCAGGCTGACTCGATCGCCGGTATAGAAGTACGCACACGCCGCCGCGCAGACGCCCGCCAGAATAAAGGCCGGGCCGCGCACCGCACCGATCGCAAGCCCGAGCAACACCGCGAGCGCGAAGTAGAGATGCCCTGATAGCATCATGAAGCGAGGCGTAACGACCCCGTTCAGCAGCACATGATCGGTATCCACTCGGCCGTGGTGATCTACACCGTGCAGAAAATCGTAGTAGTCGTTGAGGACGTTGGTTCCGATATGGAGGGAAACGGCCGCGCCAAGATAGACCGGAGCCGCCCACCAGAGCACCTCGGTCTCGAGAGACCGCGCCACACCCACCGCCACGAGCGGCGGGATCAAGCTTGGGATTACCGAACTCGGACGCAGCGACCGAAACCATCGCTGCAGAGGCCGAAGAGCGCTAGGCTGCGTCATCTGGTCAAGCCTACGACGCGTTCTACGACCAGGTCAACGCATCTCACGCACGGCTCACACACAGTTCACGCACGGCGTGTTGTAGCGCTATCTCGGCGGGATGGCCTGAGCACACCGCCGACGGCTGCGGGGCACTCCGTCATATGCCCGCGGTTAGTTCAGCGCGTAGCTCACTCGCAGGCGAACACGATGCGCATCCTGCTGCGCCCGTGAACGCGGGAAAAGCTTCGCGACGGTCTCGGCCGCGGCCTCGTCGAGTACACGACTACCGGACGCCTCCTCCACCTCGAGCGCCTTGAGCTCACCCTCGAGACTAACCCAGACCAAAAGCACTACAGTGCCTTCAATACCCCGACGCTGCGCCGCCCGCGGATACTCAAACGCCTCCTCGAGCTCGCGATACAGCTCTCGAATAAGCTCGGCGCGCGAAACCCCGGCGGGCTCTCCACGCCCATCCCCGGCCGGCTCCTCGACCCGGTCAACCGAACCCACCGAAGAGTCCGGCCCGGCGGGGCCGGCGCGGTCGGCGCGGCCGGGTTCGAGGCTCTCTCTCCGAGCCGGAACCGCAGCGTCGTCGGGCTCGCGTCCCGCTGGTCGCGGCTCAGCCTCGCGCAGCTCGGCGATCTCGGGCGCCTCGCGCGCCTCGGACGCCTCGTGCCTCTGCCTCTGCCTCAACGAGGGCACCACAACCGAGTCGTTCGCGGCCAAGCTCTCGGCAGCCTCAGCAGTCTCGGCGCTCTTGGTCGCGTCGTCCGCCGGCCCCTGATCCGCCGGCGCTTCGGTCACCTCGTCGGCTTCCGACTGCGACCGGCGCTCCGCTTGTCGATCCGCGTGCTGTTCATCCGCACCCTGTTCATCAGCCGGCGGCTCTTCCTCTGCGCGCCGCTCCGGGCCGGATTCAGCGTCTACCTCGGCAGCCCCGGCGCCGAGCGTGTGCACCGTAACGCTTCGGTGCGCCCCGTCGGCTTCATACTCAAAGAGCCCGGGGCCTGCCAAACCGAGCACACCCAGCACCACCAGATGCAGCAATACCGAGATCGCGATCGCTGCGGGTAGGTGCGCGGTGCCGTGCTTGCGGTTCGGTCGCCCCGTGGTCATCTATTCTGCCCTCACCAGTATGCGCGCTGCGGCGCACCTGGTCGTCCGGCTAATACGCATACGACGCCGAGATCCTAAAGTTGCGCCCCGCCGCGGGGTAATACGCTTCCACCCATTGCGTGCCGTCATCAAAGCCCGAGACCAGTGGCGAATAGCTAATGTCGAACACGTTCTTCACCTCCGCGCTCAGCGACAGATCGCCCGGCACCGCCGCCGGTCGGAAGCGAACGTACAGATCGGTCAGGAAGTAGTCGTCGATCTTGTCCTGAGCGTTCGCGGTATCTCCGCCTTGGTACGCTGTGCTCGTGTACGAGACCGCCGGGCCGAACTCAAGGCCCTCAACCGGCCGAACGCCCAGCTCCGCGTTGGCGCGATGATTCGGTACAAGCGGTACCTCGTTGCCGTCGTCGTCTCCTGCTATGAAGGTGGCCCATACGTAACTGTAGCCGGCCGAGAGCCGCAGAAGCTCGATCGGCTCGGACTCAAGGCTCAGGTCGCCGCCAAGACGGCGCGTTTCGTCGAGATTCACATTGGAGCCTTCGAAAGTAACCGGATCCGTCACAAATGCAATCTCATCTCGCATCTGGAGCCAGTAGGCGCTGACCTCGGTCTGCAAGAACCGCCCGAGATACAGACCGCCGCCGAGTTCCACATTAAAACCCCGTTCGGGATCGAGGTCGTCTTCAAACTGATCGGCGAAGTTCACATCTGCCTGTTCGTCTAACGCCGGATAGCGGAACAGCGTCCCACCGGTTACATAGAGCTTGGCAAACTCAACCGGACGATACACGGCTCCGAGATCGAATACTACCGCCTGATGCGTCGTCGAATCGTCAATGTCCGCATCTTCTTTCTCCGCCGATATCGTGCTGCGGTCGTAGCGAACGGCTCCGGTTAGGTCGAGCTGCTCGGTCAGAAACGCGGTATTCGAGAGCGATCCACCAACCGTGTTCTGCGCCAATGTAAACTCGAAATCCTTGTCGTCGCGCTCCGCGGTCAAATAGCTGGTCCCCTCTTGCCGGGCCCAACTCCAGTCGCCGCCGAGACGGGTACGCATAGGCACCTGCCCGGCGGCCCAATCCAGCGTCACCGAAGGTGAGGCGGTAACCCGGTGCAGATCGGTGTCGGTGAAGCTGCCTTGACTCGTGAAGTCGGACTCAACCCGCTTCAGCAAATACCCAAGCTGAAGCTCAGCATCCGCCGGCTCGCCGATCCTCCACTGCACTCCCGCGTCGAGACCGAACTGGTTCTCGGTGTTCTCGTCGTCCTCGTTGGTTGCCTGCGTTGGGTCGTCGTCGAACTCGTCCTCGGTGAGGCCGCCGGGAAGCTCGTAGAACACGTTGGCGTAGCGGCCGCCGAGGCTCACGGTGATGGTGTCGGTGGGATCGAACTCGCCCGCGAGCGAGAAGTTCAACGCTCGGTATGCGCTGCGGTCGCGGTAGCCGTCGGTCGAGAAATGCTCGCCCGAGGCGCGTAAGCGGTAGCGCTCCCCGGCGTGCTGCAGGCCGAGACGCTCCTGGTTTGTGAGGTAGGAGCCGAACGAGCCGAACGCGGTGACCTCGAGCGGGCGCTCCGGCGTCTTGGTGATGATGTTGATCACCCCGCCGATCGCGTGGTTGCCGTAGAGCGCGCTCGCCCCGCCGCGCACCACCTCGATGCGTTCAATCGAGTCTATTGGGATGGAGAGCCAGTTTATCTCCGAGAGGTCGGGCTGGTTCTGCTTGCGCCCGTCGATCAGCACCAACACGCGGCTGCTCGAGCCCTCCCCAAAACCGCGCATATCGATCTGCGCCTCAGCCTCGTGTGAAAACGAAGTGAACGATACCCCGGGCCGGCGCGAGAGCAGCTCCGGCACGTTGGTGGCGCCCGAACGGCGGATATCCTCGGCGGTGATGATCGAGACATGCGCCGCGGTAGAGGTGATGTCGGTGAGCACCCGGTCGGCGGTCACCACAAACTCGAGCTCGGGCTCGTCGGCAAAGAGCGCCGCGGGCGCAGCTACCAAGAGAAAAGCAACAACAAACGAGAGTAGAAAAGCTTTCATGAAGAGAGTACTCCTTCTGTGTGTTCGCAGCAGGCGCTGCGGAGAAGGAATGGTAAACTGAGGCTCCTCGGCACCGATTCGTCGGAGCGCGGGGCAAGCCGGGCAGGTAGTAGTGCCTAACGGCGATTCAATTTACGCATTCCCTGATCGTGAGAGAACGACCTCGCCGCGTGCGCTCTTCTTGAGCGTTCCTAACGGCGGTCGTGCGAAAAGAAAGCGTCTTCTGGCTTACGGATTCTCAGCGGCTTCGCCTTCCCATTCCTTCTCGGGAACAGTGGCATCATGAAGCGCCTCACATCCGCATACAGCGGCACGCCCGCGTCTGATTCTCACAGACTTCCGATCTTTCCTTTCGGCGTTATACAAACTGTCTATCTTGGGTCGATTTCTCCAACACCCCCTTTGAGAACAGAACTGCCACAGCTTTCGAAAACGCCGTCGCTAAACGAAAGCTGTGAGGTATGCAGGTAGTATCTCACGGGTGGGGGAATCCCGCAAGTGCGGGCTCGAAGCGC
>PUOW01000271.1 GCA_003552185.1 Spirochaetaceae bacterium | reverse complement strand
GCCGGGGCACCGCCGGGTCACCGCCGTGCTCCGGGTGCGTCTCACGGGCCCGGTCGCTCGTATCTACGCTTGACAGCTGCACCGGCCGATTTATACTAACCGCATCACGCATCACGCAACACGAATAGCCGGAGGTGGAGAGATGAAGATTCTTATTGCCGATAGTTTCCCTGAGTTTGCGGTTCAGCGGCTGCGCGAGATCGCCGAGGAGGTGCGCTACGAGCCGAAGCTCGCTGCGGTGGAGCTTCCTGGGGCGATACAAGACTCCGGCGTACTCATCGTGCGGTCCACTAAGGTCACCGCGGACTGCATAGAAGCGAGCAACAATCTAAGTTTGGTTATCCGCGCCGGCGCAGGCGTCAACACCATCGACGTCAAGGCCGCCAGCGAACGCGGCGTGTATGTGGCGAACTGCCCGGGCAAGAACTCGGTCGCGGTCGCGGAACTGGCCCTCGGGCTTATCTTCGCGCTCGATCGTAGAATCGCAGACAACGTCGTAGATATTCGCGGCGGCACCTGGAACAAGGGCGAGTACTCGAAAGCCGACGGAGTGTACGGTAAACGTCTCGGGGTGATCGGAGTGGGACAGATCGGGATCGAGCTGATCCGTCGCGCACAGGCCTGTGGACTCACACTCGAGGCATGGTCGAGATCGCTCACCGCCGAGCGCGCCGCAGAACTCGGCGTGCGCCACTGCGCCATGCTCGAGGAGCTCGTAGAGCGCTGCGATATAATCTCGGTTCACCTGGCGCTCAATCAAGACACCCGTGGGTTGGTATCGGCCGATCTTATCGACCGCATGCGACCCGGCACGATCTTCATCAACACCGCCCGCGCCGAGGTGGTGGACGAAGACGCCCTGCTCGCGGCCGTGCAGGCCGGTAAAATACGGGCCGGGCTCGATGTGTTTCGCGACGAGCCTGAGGGTAAAGCCGGAGCGGTCGAGACTCCGTGGAGCGGCGTGGCCGACGCCTATATTACGCACCACATTGGGGCCTCTACGCAGCAAGCTCAGAACGCGGTCGCCGCCGAAGCTATAACAATCGTGCGTGAGTATCAGCGAACCGGTCGCGTACGCAACTGGGTCAACCGCTGCCTCTTCACCGAGGCCCGCTGGCAGCTGGTGGTGCGCCACTTCGACCGCCCGGGCGTTCTCGCGAACGTCATGACCACGCTGAAGGACGGGTCGATCAACGCCGAGGAGATCGAAAACGTAATCTTCGACGGCCGTAAGGCCGCGTGCTGTATCATACAGCTCGACGACCGGCCCACCGACGAGATGCTCGCAGAGATCCGCAGTCGCGACGACGAAATAATCAGCGTCGAGCTCGTAGACCTGCAGACAGACTGAGGCCTGAACGCGTCGGCGGCGCCGCCCACAGCGCGCCGACGCGAGCCCAGGCGCTAAAACAGCCCGAGTTCACGCGCGTTGTACCGCAGCACCTCGAATAGATCGGCGGTGCCGTGCGTGCCGGGAAAGTTTATGAGGCCGGCGTACTCGCGACCCTCGCCACGGAGCGGTTCTCCGCTCGGGACATGCCAGTTGTCAATAATGATCTTCGGGTCGTCCGCAAGAATCCGGCGTAGTCGCGACGGAGTGAGCTCCTCCATGCCGAACTCGGCGACGACCTCGAATCCGAGCCATTCCACGAATCCGCGCTGGTGCTGGTGCACCGCAACCGGTATCTCGGAGGCACCGGCGTCCTCCGCGGCCGCCAGCAGCTCGTTCGAAACCTCGTCGAGTCGGCGCTTCCAGTCCTCAAAGCGATCTTCGGTGCCGAGGTGCTCCGCGATAACCTCAACCGCTTCGGCCATCAACGGGGGGCTATTGCTGGTTCGTATCTGCACGATCCGATCATCACCGATCTCCGCAGCTGCGAACAAGTTGCGCATGAAGCCTTCGTAGCCGCCCCACACCAAAAGATCGGCCTCGGCGGCAAACCCTATGTCACGGGGGCTGAAGTCGTACTCCGCCGGGTGACGAAGCTCAACCGGTGCAAGGACGCGAAGATCTTCGGCGCCCGCCGCCTCCGCCATTGCCCCAACCCAGGAGGTGGAGGCCACCACGCGGAGATCGTCACCGGCGTGTAAAACCTCGAGCCCGGTCGTGCTCAATAGAATCGCAACCGCCACGACCGCCGCGCCGAACCGCACCGAGTTCCGCCGCGTCTTGATCTGTAATGAACTCATTCTCGATACCTCCGTTTGTCGTATAGTTCGTGTAACCCGCCGAACCGCCCGGTGGATTCGGGCGATCCGGCTCCGCCGGCCTTGTCATCAACGCGCCGCTTTTCTCGTTACCAGCGCCGAGAGCCCGAGCAAGGCGCTCGACACCGCCGCGGCGCTCGCTCCGATCGGCAGATCGAACTGCAACGCAACCACGAAGCCGCCGACACAGGCGATGGTGCCGAACAGCGAGGAAAGCAGCAGCGCGCTTCCGAAACCTCGCGCGAACCGGAGCGCCGCGATGCCGGGCAACAGGATCACGGCGTCCACAAGCAACGCCCCGACTAAACGCAGCGCAATTGCTACCGCAGCGCCGAGCAGCAAGAACATCCCGGCAATCACGGCCTCAACCGGCACTCCGAGCGCTAGGGCGAGATCGCGATCCAGCAGCACGGCCTGTATCTCGCGGTACCCGATCGCAAACGCAAGCACCACAACGACGCCCAAAACAGCGACCATCACGACGTCGGTCCGCGTCAGCATCAAGATGTTGCCCGCGAAGATCCCGAACACATCCATCGCCGGGACGCCGGCGCGCGCCAGCAATAGAAAGGCACCGGCGAGCGAGCCGGTCATGAAGAATCCGGTCATCGAGCTCGCGGTGAAGCGATATCGCTGCCCGAGAGTTCCCATCAAGACCGACGCGGTCGGGACAAGCACAAACGCCCCGGCGGTCGCCGAGAACCCGAGGCTCAAGCCGGCCGCGGCCCCCAACAAGCCGACATGCATCAGCGTGAATCGCAACGCCATCAGGTGCAGCGACACGATCACGACTCCGAGCGTTGAGAGCGTAGCGCCGGCGATCAGCATACCGAGGAAGGCGTGGCGAATCACCGGGATCGAAAGCAGCTCCAGCGCCTCACTCATCGAGCCCTCCCTCGCCCAACTGCACCGTGCGGTCGAATCGCCAGCCGGCCTCGAGGCCGTGCGTCACCACGAGCGTGGTAATCTGCAACCGTTCGTGCAGGCGCTCGATCAACTGCACCAGCTCTTGCTGCGCTTCGCGGTCGAGATAGGTCGTCGGCTCGTCCATAAGCAGCAGCCGGGGCCGGCGCGCCAGCGCTCTCGCAAGCGCAGCTCGTTGGCGCTGCCCTCCCGACAGTGTCGCCAGGTCGCGCTCGGCAAGCTCCGAGATTCCTACCAGCGCGAGCGTTTCCTGAACCACCTCACGGTCTTCACGATTAGGTCGCTTCAGAAACCGAAACGAGCGGCCCCACCGCCCCAGCAACACGGAGTCGGCCACCGTGATCGGGAGCGCAGTGGGAGACTGAATCTGAGGCACATAACCGATACGCAGCCGCGCCCACGCACGGTCTGCATCGCTACGAAGCTCTCGGCCGAGCACCGTGACGGTTCCCGACGCAGGGGGCAGGAGCCCCATGGTGAGCCGCAGCAAGGTTGTCTTTCCGGCGCCGTTCGGCCCGAGCACCCCTACGATGCGCCCGCATTGAAGACGTAAAGACAGCCGATCGAACACGGGACCGGTGCCGTATCCGGCGGTAACGTCCTCAAGAGACAACGCATCCTCGGGGTGCGGGCGCACCGTGAGATCATTCAGTACTGCCGCTGAGCTCACGATACAGCTCCTCGGTTGCGGTGACATTGAGTTTTCCAACCACCCCGCGTTGCGCTATCAGGGGCTTAGCCCAGGAGCGCACCTCGCCGGCGCTACCGGTGAGAATCATGACCTTTAGACAGACCGTGTCATCAAGATGCAACTGCATATTGGCCACGATGCGGAGTGTCGCGTAGCCGCCGGTAGAGACGCGCCGCAAGCGGGTTCCATACCGATACACGAGCGTCAACACCGCCGCGACCTCGTTTTCATCGGCGGCCGCCCCCGAGCGCACCACCTCTTGCCGCACCACCGATCGCAGCAGCTGCGATCGATTGCCGTAGCCCTGCTCGGTGCTCAGACGATCGAGCAGCTCAACAAGCGACTTCTCCATCGAGACGCCGAATCTCACGGTATCACTCATAGGCCGCATAGTAACACGAACCCACACGAACGTGCTACGCCAAACCGCTCGTCCGTTTGTCGACAAGTCCGCTCAATTGCCGTTCAGTATGCTCCCGGGATTCAGCAAACCGCTCGGTGCACCGATCATGGTACTATACCGGCAAACCTTGGAGCGAAACGCCGTATGAGCACAATGAGACTATCACTCGCTACCTGGATCGTTTTGGCGATCGTTGCGATCATGACCGGCGCCACCGCAGTTCTGTTTACCGTCACCGGTGCGCACGGCGTTGCCGCCGAGGCCGCAACCCAGATCACGATACTCGCGCTCGGCACGATCGTGGTGCTGGCGGTCGTTATCCGGACGTTACTGAACCGCATGGTGTCACGCCCGATCACACTGCTGAGCGAAGCCGTGGACGCAGTCGGCGACGGTGATCTTACAACCCGGGTCCGGTTGCGTTCCAGGTTGCCGGAGTTCGCCCGGTTGTCGCATCGCTTCGACGAAGGCCTCGTAGCCGGGTTGCAGATAACGCTGCTCGGCATGAAGGAGCTCGTGGATCAGAACATGGCGCTGAGCGAACGCTTCAAACAGGAGACCGATCGGTCGCTCGAGCACACCTCTCGGATCGCGGACCGCGCGGATGAGGCCGGTCGGCAGATGAGCAAGCTTAACAATCAGATCGAGGAGTCTTCCTCCGCGATCGAGGAGATGACCTCGAGCATCTCACAGCTCGGAGACCGGATCGGAAGCCATTCCGCCGCGGTGGAACAAACCTCCAGCGCCGTTGAGGAGATGTCGGCCTCGATAACAAGCGTCGCGAAGATCGCTTCCGAGAAACGCGAAGCTACCGCCGGGCTGATCGAAACGACCGAACGCGGCGGCGAACACGTACGCGCGATGACGACCGTGATGGAGGAAGTGTCCTCCGGAATGAACGACCTTTTCAAAATGATATCGGTTATCAACCACGTGGCAGCGCAGACGAATCTCCTCGCGATGAACGCCGCAATAGAGGCCGCCCACGCCGGTGAGTACGGCCGCGGGTTCGCCGTGGTCGCTGAGGAGATCCGAGGCCTCTCGGAATCAACCACCGCAAACACAAAGCGCATAACCGGCTCTCTCAAGGAGTTCGTCGAGCGCATCCAACAGGCGCATGACGCCGGTATGCAGACCGGTGAAGTCTTCGGCTCGATCAAATCGGAGGTAGAGACCTTTGTGGCGGCATTCGGCGAAATTGCGCGCAGCACCGACGAAGTTGCGTCCGGGACCGACCAGATGCTTCAGGCGGTCGGATCGTTACGGCAGATATCGCTGGAAATCGGCGAAGGCTCGGAGGAGATGAAACGAGGCGTGCAGGATATCAACAGCTCGCTCAGCGCGATCCGAGAGTTTTCGCACACCACCGTCACCGGGATCGAGGAGTTCGCCTCCGCCGCGAAGGAGATTCAAGACGCCCAGCAGACGATCGCATCGATGAGCACCGAGAGCAACAAGCAGATGACGCAACTCGGCACCGAACTCAAGTATTTCCGCATAGAGTCCGGCGGCGACACCGCCCGGGACCGATACGTCTCGGTGCTGCGGCATGTCATCCTCGACCACAAAAAACGTGTCATGGGTTCACGGCTGTTGCTCGACGGGCGCGTACCGCTCGAGAATCTGCCAGAGCAAAACGCCGGCATCGACTGTCCGCTCGGTAATGTGATCGTGGTGATGAAGCGACAACGTTCGGATGACTCTACGCGTGAGTCGTTAGCGGCGCTCGAGCGTCTCCACAACCGGTTTCACGAGTGCTACAACGAGCTGCTGCACGCTTTTCGCCTCAACAAGCAAACGCTCTGCGAGCAACGCTATCAGGAACTCGAGCATGTCTGGAAGGAACTCATAGAGTATCGCGAAACCATCAACGCGATCATGGAGCAGGTGGGCGCGTGATCACCCGCTCGCCGCGTGAAGGGATGGCCGCGTCTGAAGGGATGCCCCCGGCCGGCCGTACGCTCATGGACGGTGGGCGGCGCACAGCGGGAGAGGCGGCCCCGGAGATCCCCGGACCCGCCCCGCCGTGCAGATAGCGGCCGTCTTACCGGCCGGCTATTTGTCGGCCTCGGTGAGGCCACGTACAAACGCTTTCTGCATGCCGATCACGATGATAATTGTGGGAATCATCGAGAGTATCGTCATCGCCATCACCACCTGCCACTCGGCCTGGTGGTCTCCGGTTGCGAGCATGCGCGCTATGCCGATCATCAAGGTGTAGAAGCGTCGCTGCGTGGTAACGAGCAGCGGCCACAAGTATTGATTCCAGCCGTACACGAACTGAATCACGACCAGCGAAGCCATCGGGGTTCGCGACATCGGCACTAAAATAGAGCGGAAAAAGCGCATCGCACTCGCGCCGTCTATCTTCGCAGACTCCACGATTTGATCCGGAATCGACATGAAGTACTGCTTGAACAGGAAGGTAGCGGTAGCCGATACCGCAAGCGGCAGAATCAACCCCATATACGAGTTCAGAAGCCCCAGCGTGGACGCCAACTGGTAGGTCGGCACAATGCGGACCTCTACCGGAAGCATCAAGGTCACCAGAATGATCCAGAACGCCAGGGTTCTACCGGGGAACCGGAAAAACACGATCGCAAACGACGACAGCAGCGATACGATGATCTTTCCGACCGTGATGCCTACCGCCATGATCATGCTGTTTTGAATCATGACCAGGGCGCCGATGCGCTGCGCACCCCCGAGCCCCCGGCCACCGAAAAACAGCGCCTGATAGTAGTTCTGCAACCCGTGTCGACCCGGGATGAGCTGCATCGGCCGAGTCATGATCTCGCCCAAGCTAAGCGTAGAGGCCACAAAGGTGACGTACACCGGGAACATCACGAGCAGACAACCGAGAATCAAAAACACGTGGCGGAACACTTTCGTGCGTTTCGAGTCGGCAAACATCGTTCCGCCCTCCTAATACACGACCTTGCGTTCCACGAAGCGGAACTGCAAAGCCACCCCAACCAGCACAAACGCCATGAGAATGACCGATTGTGCCGCCGAAGCGCCGAAGTCGAGGTTTCTGAACCCGTCACGATAGATGCGATACACCATGGTAGCGGTCGCGTTACCGGGCCCACCCTGCGTTAACTGATGGATAATCGGGAAGGTCTCGAAGAACGTATAGATGAAGTTCACGATCATCAGGAAGAACGTAGTCGGTGACAGGAGCGGGAACGTAATTTTCCAGAATCGCCGCACCGGACTCGCGCCGTCTATCGCGGCGCTCTCGATCAAGGAGTCCGGAATGATCTGCATTCCGGCCAGATAGAACAGGAAGTTATACGCGATGCGCTGCCACGACGCGGCAACCACAACGAGCAGGAAGGCCTGCCCCGGTATAATGGTGTGATTCCATCGAATGCCGTACACGCGCAACGCGTACGACACTATGCCGACAGCCGGGCTGAAGAGAAAGAACCACATCACACCCGCAACCAGCGGCGCTACCGCGTACGGCGTGATAATGACCGTGCGATACGCGAGCGCGCGCCGGCCCCGGCCTACGTTGTCTGCAAGCGACGCCAAAAACAGCGCCAACAGCATCGTGGACCCCGCCACCGCCACCGCAAACGCGATACTTGTCCAGATCGCCCGAACGTACTGTGGGTCATTGAGCACGCGCTGGAAGTTCGCCAGCCCCACGAAGACGCGTGAGATGCCGAACGCGTCTTCGCGGTACAGCGACTGCAGAAGCGCCTGCGACGCCGGCCATAAGAAGAACGTAAAGGTCAAAACCAACTCGGGGGTAAGGAGTGCGTACGGCAGCCCCTTGTTAGTGAAGGTTACTCGCTTACCTGTCGCCATGTGGCAACGCCTCCGTAAACAGATGCCGGCTCGGTCGCGAGGACCGAGCCGGCTGATGTCGCTATGGTGTGTTACATTCGAGCTTCGGCGTCGCGCGTTAACGCGCGATCTGTTGCTCGAACTCGCGAAGCAGCTCGTTACCGCGCTCAGCCGCGCGATCGAGCGCTTCCTGAGCGCTCATATCGCCGGTAAACGCCGACTCCATGCCGTCGAGGATCTCGTTACGGATCTGCGGGAAGTTGCCCAAGCGCAGCCCGCGCGAGTTATCGGTCGGCTCGTTCAAGGTAATCTGCTCGATCGCGGTGTTGTGAATCGGAATCTCGTCGTAGAAGCCTTGCTCGCGCGAAAGCTCCCATGCGGTGTTGGTAATCGGCAGATACCCGCTAAACTGATGCCACTCGGCCTGAACCTCGGGCGAAGAGAGGTAATCGAAGAACTCCGCGATGCCTTCGTACTCAGCTTCGGTGTGCCCGTCCATCACCCATAGCGAACCGCCGCCGATGATCGAGTTCTGCGGTTCGTCTGCGATATCGGGCCAGTACGGCAGGAAGGTAGCGTTGAACTCAAAATCGGTCCCGGCCTCGATTCCGGCGTAGGCCGCCGAGGACGCGATATACATCGGGACGTCGCCGGTGTTGAACAGCGGACCGGCGTCTCCGCCGCGGCCGCCGTACTCAAACAGACCTTCCTGCGACCACTCGGCGAGCTGAGCAACATGCTGCACGCGCGCGTCGTCGTTGAACACGAGCTCGGCGTCCCAGCCGTCGAGGCCGTTGGCTTGGGTAGCGAGCGGAAGATCGTGCCACGCAGAGAACGTCTCCATCTGTGTCCAGGAGGGCCACTGGAACGTGAACCCGGCGGTGTAATCTCCGGTGTCCAACAAGGCGCGTGCGGCTTCCTCGACCTCCGGCCAGGTTTGCGGCGGGTTGTCGGGGTCGAGCCCGGCGTTCTCGAAGGCTTCTACGTTGTAGTAGAAAATCGGTGTCGAGCTGTTGAACGGGAACGAGATCATGTTGCCGTCGAGATCGGAGTAGTAGGCCGAGACCTGCTCGAGCACGTCTTCTCGATCGAACGGCATGCCGAAATCGGCCATGAGCTCGTGAACCGGATACACCACCTCTTGGTTGCCCATCATGGTCCCGGTGCCGACCTCGTACACCTGCAGGATATGCGGGTGATTGTCGGCGCGGTAGGCCGCGATCGCGCTCATCATCGCCTCTTCGTAATCGCCTTGCTCGATCACGTTGACGATGAAGCGATCCTGCATATCGTTGAAATCAGCCGCCATGTCCTCGATGCGCTCACCGAGATCGCCGCCGAGCCCGATCCACATCTCGATCTCGAGCGGATACTCGGCTTCCGGCTCTTCCTCGGGGGCGCACGCGACGAACACGAGAGCAACCACCAGTACAAGACCTCCGACCATTAGCGCGAGTTTGCGCATATGGCACCTCCTTAAAAGTTTCTGAAACTGAGCGATCTACCGGCATCCGGCCGGTAAATACATTCAAATTAGTCATATAGTACCATAACGAGCCGATTCTCGCCACCCATTCCCCCCAATACTAACACAACCTTAACCTTCCGCCGCCGCTATTCGCAGAAGCGACGCGGCAAGAAACACTACGCAGCCGAAGCTCACAAACAAAGCGCCGAACCCTGATAGCTGGATCAGGCTTCCTCCCAGGCTCGGCCCCAGAACAAGAGCCGCCTGCGACGCGAAGTAGTACAGCCCGGTATAGAGCCCCACCGCCCCCGCCCCGCCGAACTCCCACAGCAACGGCAGACAGTTCGTAATCAAGACCGCCCAGGCGGCTCCGAGACACACCAACAACCCCCAAAACGGAACCAGCCCACCTTTTCCAACCGTTGCTACGGCGGCATGGTTGACGCCGGCGCCGACCCCGAACGCTATCAGCACAAGCAGGGCCCACCCCATGACACGACGCCGCCCGACTCGAGCGCCGAGAAGCCCGGCAGGAACGGCACAGACGGTCTGTGAAACCGCGAGCATCCCGAACGACAACCCGGCTGCGGCTTCACCGGCGCCGAGATAGTCTCGCGCGTAGATCGTGATAAACGGCGTGATGAGCTTCCACCCGAGGAACCACAGCGCGACCGCCGCCAGAATCGGCAGCGCTCCGTGGCGCCCGGAACGGTAGACTTGAGCAAGCGCCTCGCCGATCTGGGGGCGCGGTTCGGGAGGCGGATTCGGGTCTTGGAGGCCGAGTTCGCTCCCGTCGTTCTCGCGGCGCGATCGCGTCGCGGCAGGCTCTTTTACCTTTCGGTAAAGGAACGCCGTGGCACAGATAATGAGAACCGCGACTATCCAGAACGGTAGCGCACGCGGAATCGGCCCGAACACCGGCACGACCGGTTTCGCGGTTATCAGCGGCGCGAGCAGCACCGTAGCGGTGATCGCCGCGAGTCCTCCCATCGTGTTGATGACCCCGTTTGCTTGGGAGCGCAGGCTCGACGGCACCAAATCCGGCATGAGAGAAACCACCGGCCCGCGTGCCGCGTGTCGGAAAAAGTTCATGAGGGCCAAGGCGAGCACCAGCGCAGCAAGCCCAACCCGCGCGCCGATCGGCACCAGCGCGAGAGCGAGGGCGGCAAGCGGGAGAAACAGCACGATATACGGCATACGCTTACCGATTCGCGTGCTGGTACGGTCCGAGAGAGCGGCGAAGAACGGGATCACGACTGGAGCGATGGTATTGAGCAGACTAAGCACAACTCCGACAGCGCCGGAAGACTCCAGATGATCGTACAACATCAGCGGCACATAGGCGCTGTACATCGGCTCTATCAGAGCGACCGTGAAGAATCCGCTCCCGATCACGAACGCACGACGGTATACTTTCTCGGGACTGAGCTGAACGCTGCCGGACACAATCGCTCTCTTGTGCGGAAGGCGCCGATCAGCCGGGCAACAGGCGCTGGAGTTCCTCGCGCCAGCGCCGATACCGAGCCTCCAACGCCGGATCCGGTTGTGGAAGAAACTCCAGCGGCGGGCCGAGGGCCGCTCGCCACGCCCCTTCGTCCGCTCCGTCCGGCCGCAGCAGGTAACACAAGCCGCGAGCGGTTGCTTCGCTGTAGCGAGGGCGCAAGACCCGGCACCCGCTCAACGCGGCGACTCGTGCGCAGACGGCGTCGCTGTTTGCGAGCCCACCGGTCATAACGATCCGCTCCACCGGCTCCTGCTTATCGGCAAGGGCGATGAGGTTCTCCTGCAGCAGGAACACCACGCTCTCGAGCACCGCAACCGCACGCTCACCTACCCCGGCCCGCTCCGCGCCGACAAAGCGCGTCGGGAAATCCGGCACCCAGTAGGGCGCGGCGAGCCCTGAGACGCCGTTGAGAAACAGAGGCGGATCGTTTATCTCGGTGAGCAGACCGTCGAGGTGCTCGGCCCATTGAGGATCCTCGGGCGCAATCCATTCCTCCATCGCAGAGGCGGCGCCGTTTATCGTGCCCTCGAGTACTCTGTAGCTCGTGTGACCATCGTCCCACACCACGCTCTGCAGCAACGGTGCGGCGTCCTCATGAGAAGCGGTTGTGGGTTTCTGTATGAATGCGCCGGTGCCGATGTTCACGTACGCTGCGTGGAGGTCGAGCGCCCCCGAAGCGAAGACCGCAGCCGACTGATCGCCGGTGCAAACCGTTACCGGGATCGTGTGATCGCCCAGTACGATCGTACCGTAATCGTATCTACTCGGCACCGAGCTCGGCAGCACCCCTTTCGGAATACCGAATAGATCGAGCAACCGTTCCGACCAGGCTTTGCTATGGAGGTCCCAGAGAAGGGTTCGAGAGGCGTTGGCGGGGTCGGCGCACAGCGGCTGCTCTTGAAGCGAACGCGCGAGCAGATAACTCGCCAACGGACCGCAGCAGAGCGTGCCGTGTTCGGCGGCAGCCCGAACGCGTTCGTTGTGCGCAAGAAACCATCGCAGTTTGTTGGCACCGTAATGGGGCGAGACGCGCAACCCGGTGATCCGCGCGATCTCGGCACGCCGAGTGCGCTCAATAGGCTCGAGATGAGCGGCGTCACGGCGATCCTGCCACGACGCGATCGGAGCGAGCGCCTCGCCGGTCTCGCGATCCCAGAACCCGACACTCGAGCGCTGCGTCGCGAATCCGCCGGCCACTACGTCGTGCACCCGCCGCCCCAACTTTTCGGCAAGCCCCGCCGCCGCGAGAGCGACCGAACCGGCGAGTTCATCGGGGTCATGCTCCACCATATCGGGAGCAGGACGCGAGGTGCTGATCGGGGCGCTGTGCTCGGCTATCGCTACGCCTTGGGGTTCAAACGCTATCGCGCGCGTCGCGTGCCCGCCTTGATCTATCGCGAGATAAAGTGATGGGTCGGTCGACATTGCTGCTACCTCCAAGCTCCGGCGTCATATAAGCACGCCCCATTTGAGCACGCCCCATTTAAGCACCCGATTAAGGCGAGGTCAAGAAACGCGCAACACCATGCGCAACACCGTAAAAGAAACCGGCGCACAGCGAGGTGCGCGTGCGTACGCTGAGCGAGCCGGATGTTCACCGGAGCCACGGAGCATCGCTGCTTGCGCGACTTTCGAGCTCTTCGCGATAGCCGGGATGATGATCGTGCTGCGAAAACGGCCTATACCAACGGCCGCGCGTGAGCACCACGGTTCTCCCGACGTGCCGATACCCGAAGACGCGAAACGGGACCCGCGGCACGAGATCGTCGCCGTTCACGATCCGAATCAGGCGGTCGCGCCGGCGGTTGATGATCTCGGCCCCGCGCCGGTTGAAGACACGCGGCATACCGAAGGTAACCGCGCTCACACGCCGGTTGGGGTATGAGCGTTTGAGGTCGAAGTACGCCAGGGCTGCGAGTGCGCCTCCCGCGCTGTGCCCGTTCAGCACGATCTCGGGCCGGCCGGAGCGCTCCACGATCGCGTGCAGGTCTTTTCGGATCGAGAGGTACTTCTCGAGAAAGCCGCGATGAGCGCGCACCGCCTCGGGTGTATGCTCGAAAGGCACCCTTCGGGGGAGGAAGCGGAAGTTGTGCCGGAGGTCGGTACGGTTGCCCGGGATCTGCGAACCGCGAAAGGTTACCACCAGTTTCGATGTGAACCTGGAGGCAAATGCGAGCGTGTTGGTCTCGTCCGACCCGAAGTACTCGAGCGACCATCCGGTGTCGCGATACTCATCCTGCTCTCGCCAGGAAGCCAGCACCATATGATAGTACTTCAGAACTGTGTCGGCATCGAGGCCATGGGTAAGTGCGAGTTCCTCGAGGCTGTGAGCTCGAACCGCCTCGAGGTCCGATCCCGCGCCACGGCTCGCGTCCGGCGCCTCGCTCCCGCCGCTCCTGCCGGTCACGCCGGTCGCACACCCTGACACGCCGGCCGCCGTTACGATCACCAACGCCATAGCGCCGGCATACATCCCGAACCGAAGCACCGCTCTCAACCCGTGTTCCGCCTTTCTCGTCGCAACCGCCGACGAACCGGCTGCTAAGCCGGGGTTTCGGCGCCGGCGGCACCGCCGCGACGCCGCACCATCGACACCGCGGTGATGCACCCCTTGCCGGACCGCTTCGCTTGATAAAGCGCGGCATCGGCCGCCTCCATCGTCGCTTCCCCGCCGTGAACGTTGCCGCTGTGCACCGCGATGCCGATCGAAACTTGAACTCCGAAGCACCCTTGGTCGGTCTCCAGAACCTTGCTCTCGATGGTTGATTTCAACGCCTGCGCGAAGCGCTCCGCGGCCGGCTGCCCGGCGTCGAGCATGATCGCGATGAACTCGTCACCGCCGTAACGACCGAGAAATGTGTCGTCGCCCGCGAGCTCTTTCATCTTACCGGCCACGAATCGCAGCACATCGTCGCCGAGTGCGTGCCCCGCGGCGTCGTTGAGCTCCTTAAAGTTGTCGAGATCGAGCATCAAGACCGCGTACTTCCCGCGCAATCCGCGTAAGATCTCGAACATGTAGCCGTGATTGAATAGGTCGGTCATGCTGTCGCGGATCGACTTCTCGTACATCAGCGCGGCGCGCTCCCGATTGTGCGTAGCTTTGTGGTACAGTGAGAAGTAGTCATCGAGCACCACCACGACCAGGGCCGCGATCAGCACCAGGATGCCGAACACCCCGAGCCCGACGGTTCGGTACCCCATCAGCAAACGCAGGAGCACGTCCGAGCCAACGAACAGCACCGCCCCCACGCTCGCGAGCACCAATACTCGAGCTTTGAGGTCCGACCGGAAGCGGCGACGTGCAGCGAGCGCCCAGGATAAGATCCCGGCAAGCAGCACAAGGTTCATAATCGGAAACCAACCGTGAAACTCTTCCCAGGACGAGCTTGCGAGCCATGGAACGATGACAACCGGCAAAAGCGCCCAGGTCAGCACCGCGGTGGGGCGGTAGCGATACCGTGCATAGATCGCGAGCCCGAAGAAGAATCCCGAGAGATATACGGCCGAGAGCACGATTCGGTAAAACAAGAAGATAGGGATCGGGAGGCTGTGGATCGTCACGTAGTACAGCATGTGCACAGCGGAGCAGAGGACCGCGGGCGCGAAATACAGCGTCTCGTCGCCAAGGCTCATCCCCGGGCTCGCGCCGAGCACCAGAAAGATCACGAACATCAGCAGCAGAACCGGAATCGCAAAGGTCGGGACGTTGCCTATGATACTCGCGAGCCAGAGCGAAAGTCGCTGTTCCGACTGCGAATCGGTAATCACGACCGGGAACGCGGTTAGCCCGAACTCCCCGGAAGCGAGCACCTCTATCTCGACGACGTTTCGGCGTTGCAGCACGCTAGGATCGATCGTGAAGGATTGATACGCGTTCCAGAGATTCCCCGACGGGTTCTCAAACGCACCTACCGACCCGAGAAGCACTCCGTTAAAACGCACCTGATACGCAGCCGCCGCCATGCGATACACCACCATACGGTACGCCGGACGTACACCCAGATCGAGCACCTCATCCACCGAGAGCTCGGTGCGAAACACGTGTGCGCTTATCTCGTGGTCGGGCTGGAACCGGTGGCTCAGGTCGTCTACGCCGCCATGATACGAAAAATCAGTGAGCTCGATGCGCCGGACGGTATCGAATATTGTGGCGGTCTTGAACACCGTCGCGCCGACTACAAACAGTACGGCAACGACCGAGAACACGAGAACTGCTTGAGCTTTCCGCGCAGCTGCAGCTTTCTTGATGAAGAATGCCCCTATACGTCAGTTTGCCTACACGTCAATATAATGACACGAGTAATGACACGAGTTCCGTGGGTAGGCCTCCGGGATACTCCGTAGCCCCCGGAGAACTTGCGTCGGTACAGACATGTTGCTCCGCGGCAGGTCGCGCCCCCGGTCGGAGACCTACCGAGCGAGCGACTGATGCACCGAAAACCGAAACTGCACGTTGGATCGCCGGTCATCATCGGTTGCCGGCGGGCGCCGCGAGAGCTCGTGCAGCCCGTAATACTCGGCAAACTCGCGCATCTCACGCGGGTCGATATACGCGCCGAGGTTCTCGCGCCTCACCCACACCCAACCGCTGGGAGTGCCGGGACGCCGTTCCTCCAACTCCGATAGGTACCATCCGCGGTTTCGCTCACGGCGCGTGAGCTCGGGTCCGTCCTCGGTTATCTCCGGCGGCTCAAACTCCGGATCCTTTCGGTAGCCCTGAAACGGGTCGTACTCGGTGCGGTACCGGTATGTATACCGCTCACCGAACAGCACTACCTCGGAAAAAACCGTGGGTATCGCGCGATTCCGATACCAAAGCTCACCGGTCTCGAGATTCGGCGAACCAATGCGAGGTTGTTCTCGGACGCGATACTCCCAGTCGAGCTCCGGACCGAGCCTGTCGTGGTCACGAACCGTAGCACAGCCGCTGAGTCCCGGGAGCAGCACGAGCATCGTAAGCAATGCCGAGAGCATGCCGAAAACCTTCATCGCTACTCTACGTCCACCACTATTCTACGCCCAACCGGACTGTATGCGCAACAGCCACCGCTCACCGTCGCGCGCCGCTTCTCCGTCGCGTTCCCGCGAGAGCAGCAGCTTCACCCAGTGCTCCGCCATGCGCAGATCAGGCTTACTCATGTAAAACCGTGCCAAGGCATGCACGGTACGGTTGTCGTCCGAATCCATCTCGTGTGCCGCCAGAAAGGCCTGCTCGGCCGAGGCCGCGTCGCCGAGTCCCTGATACGCATGCCCGAGGTTTCTCAGAATCACCGCATTCTCACGATCGAAGGCGTAGGCCCGCAGGAGATTGATCTTGGCGTCCTGATAGCGCCCGAGGCGAAGCTGTACGCACCCCATAGCGGTACGCAGCTCGGCGTTCGACGGTATCCGGCTGTTGAGTTGCTCCAAAACCGCCAATGCTTCGGTATTATGGCCGAGATTGCTGTACGCCATCGCGAGTTCCCACAAGGCACCCGGATCATCCGGCCGCTCCTGAAGCACCAACAATAGGTACTCAAGCGCTTCACCATACCGACCGTGCTCTACGAGCTCGGAAGCTGTCGCGGCGTATTGATCAAGCTCGCCGCGGTGTCGACCGTCGGAAGACATACTAACCTCGTCCGTTATATCCGGTAATCTTGTGTCCGATATTCTGATATTAAAATACTGCTCCCTCCTGCGGATCGGCCAGTCCGTCGCTGCAAGGGGCTCAGGCGTAACGACGCAGTGTTTCGCCTACGATTCCTGCATACAACTCAACGAACGGTTTAACCGGGCTCATCGTGAGCTTGGGATACAGAACTTCCTCGACCTGAAAGAAGCCCACCGATTCAGCCATCCGAACGGTAATACGAATCGGCTGCTCGGTGCCGGCCGTGATCTCGATCTTGTTCACCGCTGCTGAGGAGTACTTGTGAATGTCGCCTACCGACGGATCGCGATTCAGCAGCATCGGAATCCTGGCGCGGCCTTTCTCCATGTCGCATCCGTCGGCTAACAGGATAACGCCGGCCTCGCGGGAATGTATCCGAATTGTTGCCATATGTCCGATTATGCATTCGGTGATCATCGACCTCGCAATCACGCGACGCCTTCGATCATCAGGATAGTAACGCTCAAGATAGCGGTCTGCGAGTGGTAGTCCGAGCGTCACGCTGTAGTTCTCATGGTTCTCGCGCGTAACCGCCATACCGAGATCGTGCAGCATCGCCGCGAGCAGCAGAACCAGTAGGCTATCGTCATGCCCGCCGGCCTCCTCGGTCTCCATACTGAGCCCCACCGAACGCGCGCGCAATAGCTTGGCCATCGTCAACGCATTAAACGCAACTTTGCGCATGTGCACCGGGCCGTGATCGTTGTATCCGAGGCGTTTGATCGCGACGATGTTGGCGTACTCTTGGTAATGATGAATCTCGTGGTCCCCAAGCAGCTCTTCGGCCAGATCGCGGAGCCGCCCGTCGAGCAAGCTCAGAATTCTGCGCTCCAGAGCCGACTCCTTGCCGGACTTGCTGAAGGCCGGCTCATGAGAGTTCTCGAAAGGCGCGTTCTCGGCTCCCGGATCAGCGGGCCATGTCATAGGCGTTCTCGACCTCGGCGCGCGTGAACTCGTAGGTGGTGTTGCAGTTGTGACAGGTGGTGCGCAAGGGGAAGGGGCCGTTGTCGCGGATATCCTTGATTTCGTCTATCGGTAATGCCGCGAGAAAATCCGCAAAGCGCCGCTTCGAACACCGGCAACTGAAGCGCGGAGTCCGGGTCCCCAGTACGATCGGCTCGTAAGCGGCGAACTCGCGCGTTATGACCGCTTCGGTTGCGTCGCCCCCGGCAAACAGGGTGCCCAGCGAATCGAGGTGCCGCACCGTTTCATCGAGTTTTTCACCGACCGCGGACTCGGCGCCGGGAAACGCTTGGATCATGAGCCCCCCGGCCCCGACCACGCGCCCGTCGCGGTCGAACTGCACACTCAAGTTAAACGCGGTAGGGGTCTGTTCCGACTGAGTGAAGTACAACGCGAGGTCTTGCGCGGGCGAGCCGTACTGCAACGGTGTCTTGCCGACGAACGGCTGTTTGGCGTCCTCGAGATACTTGGTAACCGCGAGCACCCCGCCGCCGATGAACGGCGCCGGGTCAAAACTCTCGACCGGAGCGCTCACCTCAATCGGGACGCGATGGAGATAACCGCGCACCGCGGCCGAGGCATCCACCTCAACAGAGAACCCCTCGGCGGGCCCGTCGCATGTGAGTTCCACGCCGATTCGGTCTTGGCCTTTCAGATTGCAGCTAAGCAATGCGGCGGCGATATACGCGTGTCCTAACAACAGTGTCTCGAGCACTCCAAGCTCGTGGTTGACGCGCATCTGGTTCACCATCGCGCTCGCATGCACGATCGCCCCGCGATAGTTTCCGCGCTCCAACACGAAAATCTCGAGCCCGTCCGACGAGATCGTCTCGAGATGGTCGCGCAACTGTTCATCTTCAATTGGCTTAAGCTCCATATACGGTATAGAGTACTGATAATCTCGGTGCTTTGTCACCCGACCGCTGCTTCGAGACCCCGGCAAGCGCCGGGAGCGAGATACATAGATGAAGGACACAACCGGTTCGGAAACTACCTTAGAGGCGGCACGCGCCATCCTCGGCTCTCATCTCTCGCCGGGCGGCGTCCGCGACCGTTTGCTTCACGAATGCGACGGGCTATTCGCCGCACGCTCGGTGTACGCAGGCCGGGCCTTGCCGCACGACACCACCTCGACGCGCGACGGATTCGCGCTGCGTGCCGTCGATACCGCGACAGCCACCCCGGAGCGACCGGTGCGCCTGCGTGTCCTCGACCGGGTAGCGACGGCCGGCGGCGACGCGGCCGGGGGGGCCGCCGCAGGTTCCGCCGGGGACTCCGCCGGGAAGTTTCCCGCGTCGGGTCCGCCGCTCGGCAAGAACGAGGCGATCCGCGTGATGACCGGGGCGCTGCTTCCCGAAGGTGCCGACGCCGTTGTGGCGTTTGAGGAGCTCGCAGACGCCTCCGCCGAGACCGAGATTGCAGTACAACGACCGCGGGAGCGGGGGAGCTATCTGCGCCGGGCCGGAAGCGAGGTCTCGGTCGGCGAACCGGTGGTGGCGCGCGGTGAGCAGATCGGCCCGTCGATAATCGGCCTTGCGGCCGCGCTCGGGCAGGCTACCCTCCCGGTTTATGAGCGCCCTCGAGCGCTCGTGATCGGCATCGGCGATGAGCTCCTCGAGCCCGGTGAGCCGGTGACCGGCGGGCGGCTGTATAACGACGGCGCTGCGATCCTCGCGAGCCTGCTTCGCGGCTACGGCCTCGAGGCGACGGTATCCTCACCGATTGCCGACCGAAGAAACGTGATCCGGCGGGCGATCGAACACGCCGTCTCCGCCGGCTATAGCCTCATCGTGACCACAGGCGGCACCGGCGGCGGCGATCACGACCTGATCCGCGGCGTGCTCATGGAGCTCACTGGTGAACTCCTGGTGTCACGGCTCGCGTTGCGCCCCGGAGGCGGAACGGTCTTCACGATGCTTCAGGGCACGCCGTGTTTCGCCCTCCCCGGCACCCCCGGCGCCGCGACAATGGTGTGCGAGCTGCTCCTGCAACCGGCCGCGCGTATTGTGCTCGGCAGCGGCGCGCCGGAGAATCCGAAGATCATCGCGAAACTCTCCGAGCCGTTCGAGCGGCCTCGAAGCGCCGGCGGTGCTGCGAGGAGCGGCCGCTCTCCTGTGGCCGTGCGACCCCGGCGTATGCAGCTCTATACCGCAGGCGCCGAGCTCCGGGCGCGTCCCGTACCGCGGACACACCTCTACCGAGAACTCCGCGAAACCAACGCCTTTCGGCTTTCGCGTCCGGGCGAGCCGCTGCCGCGGGTGGGCGATAGCATCGAACTCGAGTTATCTGCTACGATCCGAACCACGCCGGACCGGGCCGAGAATCGGTCGGAGCTCGAGAAGGAGTAGTAATGATTCCAGTGTTGTCAATTGTCGGGAAGTCTTCGCGCAAAGGGAAAACCACGGTGATATGCGCTTTGATCGCTGCATTGAAACGCCGCGGCCGGCGGGTGGCAACCGTCAAACACGACGTCCACGGATTCGATATCGACAAGCCGGGCAAGGATACCTACCGCCACGCCGAGGCGGGCTCGGACGTCGTGATGATATCCTCGCCCTGGAAATTCGCGATGATCGAGAAGCGCGAGCAGGAGTACGCGCTCGACGAGATCATCGCCAAACTCGAGGACATCGATATTGTGTTGACCGAAGGCTACAAGAGCGCCGATAAGCCCAAAATCGAGGTTTACCGCGCCGATATCGGCGAACCCTTGCTGTGCAACGAGGATGAGCTTTTTGCGATCGTCACCGACACGCCGGTTGCTTACGACGTTCCCCAGTTTGCGTTTGAAGACCTCGAGCAACTCGCCGACCGAATTGAAGCCCATATGCATCTAGTGTATCAATCGGCCGGGCACCCTTAGCCGCGGTCCTCCCGGACGCACCGCAAACCGCCCGCGCTCGCCGGCGGCCCCGTGCTGTGGGGCCGCCCGCCGCTTAGACCCGCAGCCCTTCCTCGGTACGCTGCACGGCGAGCGGACCGACCTCGGCGCCGACACCCGGCGCTCGCCCGCGCGCTTCTGCACGTGTTACCCAACTACGTTTGCCCGGGAAAACCGGCAGATTTCAATTGACAGTACAAGCAGTATCTGAGACGCTATCGGGCAAATCTTCGTCACCCCACAAAAGGAGAGTTTGCGTATGACGAACACTACCCGCACATTGAGGACCGCCGTTACGGCCGCCCTCATACTGACCCTTGCCGCCGCGCTCGGGTTCGCCGGGGGAGCCCCGGAACCCGAGGGCGAACCGGTACCCGAGATCACGATCTACACCACCACCGAGTCCTACGACCCGATCCGTTACGAAGCGGCGTTCATGATTCAGGACGCCTGGGAAGAGCTCGGGTTCGCGGTGAACGTGGAGCCGATGGAGTTCTCCACGCTGCTGCAGTACTTCTACGATGAGCAGGACTTCGACGCCACGATCCTCGGCTGGTCGGGCCGTGTCGACCGCTTGGACCCGCAGCACTTCCTCGGCACGCTGCACGGCGAGCAGACCGATCTGGGCGCCAACAATCCCGGCGGCTACGAGAACCCCGAGTACGACGAGCTGTTCGTACGCCAGGAGCGCGAGTTCGACCCCGACGCACGACGCGAGATCGTGCTCGAGATGCAAGAGATCGCGGCATCCGACGCGCCGCTCGACGTGCTGTTCTACCGCGACGAGGTGGTAGGGTACAACAGCGAGCGCTTCGAGAACTTCGTCGCAATGGCGGGCGAGGCGATCTACAACGAGTGGACACCGTACGAAGTGACCCCGCTCGGCGACGACACCGTGCTCACGATCGGGACCTCGCAGGAGCCCGACACCATTAATCCGCTCGACTCCACCTCGGTCTGGGGCTGGAAGTTCATGCGGATGTACTACGATAAGCTCGTGCGCCTCACCCCGGATATCGAACCCGAACCTTGGGCCGCCGAAGACATTATCGAGGTAGACGACCGCACCGTTGATGTGGTCATTCGCGACGGTATGACCTTCCACGACGGCGAGCCGGTTACGGTAGACGACGTGAAGTTCAGCTTCGATTACTTCATCGAGAACGATTTCGCGTATTTCCGCCCGTTCTTCGGCCCAATCGAGAGCGTTGAGGTGATGGACTCGAGCACGGTGCGCTTCAACCTCACCGAGCCGTACTCGCCGTTCATCACGGTGACCCTGAGCCAGATCGTGATCCTCCCCGAACACATCTGGGGCGATATCGAGAACCCCGCCGACCTCACGCCGGATGAAATTCCGACCGTCGGAAGCGGTCCGTTCAAGTTCGACACCTACGACCGCGGTGAGTACAAAGCGCTTTCGGTATTCGAAGACCACTTCAGCGCCGGCGATATCGCGATCGACGGTATCGATTACATTACCTATGCCGACTCGGAAGGTGTGTTCACCGGCCTGTTGACCGGCGAGGTAGACATGACCGCGTGGCGCATGGAGCCGGGCCAGATTCCGATCGCCGAGGCCGAGGATCATATCTCGGTCGTAACGGTCGGTGACTTCGGGTATTACCACCTGACCTACAACCTGCGTCGGGAGCCGTTTGCGGACCGCGAGCTGCGCCGTGCGCTTGCTCACGCGATCGACCGCAACACCATCATCGACGTATTGCTCGAAGGACGCGGCGAACCGGGATACTCGGTTATCGCACCGATTAACACGTTCTGGCATAATCCGGACGTCGAGCGGTTCGAGTACGACCTCGACGCCGCCCGGAGCCTCCTCGAGCAGGCCGGCTACACCTGGGACGCCCAGGGACGCATTTACGCCCCGCAAGACTAATACTCGGCGGTTTTCCAAACGTGCCGCGAGATGCGATGCTCGCGGCACGGCCTTCGCTTTGCTCTCGTGCCGGCGACTACGGACGACGGGCCGGTCGGCTCCGAGAGCTGTGTATCAAGGAGCTCCCTACCATGGCACGGTATATCGTCGGCAAGCTGCTCCAGATGCTGTTCACGCTCTGGGTTATCTTGACGGTGCTGTTTTTTCTGTTTCGCCTCGGCCTTCCGGACCCAACCGTCGCATTAGTCACCGACGGCCTTTCTCCCGAAGACCGAGCGATCGTCACCGAACGCTTTGGCCTCGACCGGTCGTTGCCGATGCAGTACGTCATGTACCTCGGGAACGTTCTCACCGGCGAGTTCGGCCGCTCGTTTCACTACAACGCGCCGGTCACCGCGATCGTGGGTGAGCGCGTGGCGAACACCCTGATCCTTATGCTCCCGGCAATCTTGATATCGTATACAGTGGGGCCGCTACTCGGCGTGCTGCTCGCCTGGAAGCGTGGATCGAGGCTCGAGGCGGGAGGGATAACAACCGGCTTAGTGTTTCGGTCGGCCCCGATGTTCTGGGTCGGCATGCTCCTCATTATGTTGTTCGGGATCCAACTCGGGTGGTTTCCCACCAGCGGGATGCGAACCTTCCCGTACGAAGCAGCGAACTTCTTCGATAAAATCTTTACGCTCGATTTTTTGCATCACCTTATTTTGCCCACAATCGTGATCTCGCTGTACTACACCGGGCTTCCGATGCTGATCATGCGCAACACCATGCTCGAGGTTATGGGCGAGGATTTCATCGAGTTCGCTGAAGCACGCGGGCTCTCGAAAGCGCGCATCATGTATCGCCACGCAGCCCGTAACGCGCTTCTGCCGGTGGTAACACAAGCCGCGATAACGGCCGGCCTCGCGGTCGGGGGTCAGGTTGTGGTAGAGGTTGTGTTCTCCTGGCCGGGCTTAGGGTTGGAGATGTTTAACGCGGTGCGAACGAGCGACTACCCACTCGCGCAGGCGGCGTTCATGCTTATGGCCACAATCATTCTGTTGCTCAACTTTGCAGCCGATATCGTGTACGGAAAGCTCGACCCGCGCGTGAGTTACTCGAGCCAAGGGGCGGGGGTGTAAGATGCGAGAGTTGTTTCTGCTGCTTTGGAGGTCTATCGCGCAGGACCGCCTCGCGACCTTCGGCGTGATTGTGGTCGTTTTGCTGGTGCTGGTGGCGCTGCTTGCGCCGCTGCTCGCGACGCACGACCCCTACGTGATGACCGAACGCGTTGAAGGCACGGCGCTTTGGGTTCACGGCGAGCAGGTGAGTCTGGAGGAAGGTATCGCCGCCGATACCTTATACTCGGTCTCGGCCGACGGGCCCGAGAACTACATCGCGGCCGGAGCCGGGGGCGTGGTCATCCGGTACGCCGACGGCGCATGGAGCGATATCGAGACACCCACCACCGAAACGCTCCGCGCGATCTCGTTTGCCGGTGGGCGCTCGATCACGGTGGGTCACAACGGTACGGTGCTGTGGTACGGCGACGGCGAGTTCGAGCAGGTCGATATCCCGAGCGAGGCCGACCTGTTCGGTGTGTCGTTGACCGAAGACGGCACCGCGGTGGCGGTGGGCGCCGACGGAACCGCGCTGCACCTCGAGGACGGAACTTGGTCGCAGCTCGAGGTTCCGGTGGCGCGAGACCTTAGCGCGGTTGCACTGCTGGAGCCCGATTACGGCTACGCGGTCGGCGCGCGCGGGACGCTGCTGCGTTTCGACGGCGAGAGTTTGGAGGAGGTTGCTTCGCCGACCTTTCGCGACCTCTTGAACGTCACGTTCTACGACCGAAGCGCGGGGTACGCCGTCGGTGAGCGCGGGACGGTTCTGCGTTACCGCGACGGCGAATGGAGCGAGGAACAAGGCGTCCTGACACGCACGCTGCGTTCGATCGCGATGGTGAGCGCCGATGAGGTGCAGGTAGTGGGAACCCACGGCGACATGATGCGCAGGGTCGACGGTTCCTGGGAGCAGGTGGCCACCGGCTACAGTCGTCACTTCCGCGGTATCACGAGCGACGGCGAGACCACCGTAGTAGTAGGCACCGACCCCTACATCAACTCGCTCGCGCGGCCCTCGGCGGATCATTTTTTCGGCACAACGCACAACGGGCGCGACATCTACAGTCAGGTGATACACGGCAGCCGTACCGCGCTGTTGGTTGGGTTCGTCGCGGCGGTGATGGTCACGGTAATCGGCACAAACGTCGGGCTGTTCTCGGGGTATTTACGCGGGCGCACCGACAACGTGCTGATGCGGATCGTCGATATCATGTACGCGCTCCCGCTCGAGCCGTTCGCGATGGTTCTGGTGCTGCTGTGGCGGCCCGGCATTCATATCATTATTCTTGCGGTAGGGCTCCTCACCTGGCGCACCACCGCGCGCATCATCCGCTCGCAGGTGCTGTCGCTTGCCGACCGACCGTTCGTGAAAGCCGCGCGCATCGCGGGTGCTTCGCCCCTTCGCATCATCTACAAGCACATCGCCCCGAACGTGCTGCCGCTCGCGTTTCTGCAGCTGGCGGTAGCGATGGCGTTTGCGATCACCGCCGAGGCGACCTTGAGCTTCCTTGGGCTCGGCCCGCCACGGCTGTATTCCTGGGGAACGATTCTGCATCAAGCCCGCTTGTCGGGCGCGTGGCGCACCGCTTGGTGGTGGGTGGTTCCGCCGGGCGTGCTCATTATGCTGAGCGTGGTATCGGTATTTTTCATCTCGCGCGCGCTCGAGGTGATCGCCAACCCACGGCTTTCGAGGAGATAACGCATGCTGCTTGAGATACAGGAACTCAAGACCTATTACAGCTCACGCGGACAGGAGGTTCGCGCGGTAGACGGAGTCTCGCTTTCGCTCGAGCGCGGCGAGAACTTGGGGCTTGTAGGTGAGTCGGGCTGCGGGAAGACGACGCTCTCGAAATCGCTGCTGCGGATCAACGGGCCGAACGCCCGCATCGCCGGCGGCCGGATCATGTTTAAGGGGCGCGACCTCACCGCTCTGCCGGAACCCGAGATGCGCAAGGTTCGCTGGCGTGAGATCTCGATGGTGGCGCAAAGCGCGATGAACTCGCTCGACCCGGTTTACACCGTCGGCAACCAGATGCTCGAGACATTGCAGCTGCATACCGAACTCGGCGCGCAGGCCGGAATGCGGCGCGCGGCGGAGTTGTTCGAGCTCGTAGGGCTCGAACCGAAACGCCTCAAGTCTTATCCCCATCAGCTCTCGGGAGGTATGCGTCAGCGGGCCGTGATCGCGCTCGCGCTCGCGCTCAACCCTGAGCTGATCATAGCCGACGAGCCGACCACCGCGCTCGATGTGGTGGTGCAGGACGGCATTCTGAAGCAGCTCGAGCAGATACAGTCGCAGCTCGGGAACTCCATGATCCTCGTCACACACGACGTTTCGCTGGTCGCGGAGATGTGCCGGCGCGTCGCGGTGATGTACGCCGGTCGCATGGCGGAGGTGGGACCCACCTCTACCCTGTTCAGCGAGGCAGCGCACCCCTACACCATCGGCCTGCTGAACGCCTTTCCAACGCTCGAGAGCGCAAAAGGCGAGCTGATCTCGATTCCCGGCTCGCCACCCGATCTTGCGGTCGCTCTTCCGGGATGCCCGTTTGCCGCACGCTGCCCGTTCGCGACCGAGAAATGCAGCATCGAGACTCCCGAACTGCGCCATATCGGACAAGACCATTACGCAGCCTGCCACTACGCCGAGAACGCCGCCGAGTTTCGGCGCGCGGCCGGTGAGCAGCTTCAGTGGCAAAAAGCCGCCCAAACCGAGGACCGGGCCGCGCGCCTGCAGAGCGGCGCGCAACCGGTGGAGCGGCTCGCCGGGGATCGGCTCAGCGAACAACGCGATGAGATCCTGACGGTTACCGATCTTCTCCGATGGTTCAAGCTCAAGCGCAGCGTACTCGACAACGTTCGTGGACGCGGGAGCGCGGTCGTAAAGGCGCTCGACGGCGTGAGTTTCGAGGTGGGCGCAGCCGAAATCCTTGGACTCGCCGGTGAGAGCGGCTCCGGGAAGAGCACGCTCGGTGAGGTGATTACCGGGCTCCAGAACGTCACCGGCGGGTCGGTCGCGTACCGCGGAGCCGCGTTGTTCAGCAACGGGAAGTTTCGCTCTGAGCTGCGCCGCGAGGTTCAGATGGCGTTTCAGGATCCGTACGAAACGCTGAATCCTCGGTTCACGATCTTCCAAACCATTCGCGAGCCGCTTCGCAACTTCGGGATCGGCACGGCCGAGAACCGCTACGAGCTCGCGGCCGAGGTCCTCCGGCAGGTGGAACTTCACCCGGCCGAGCAGTTCCTCGACCGCTACCCGCACGAGCTATCGGGCGGGCAACGACAGCGCGTGGCGATTGCGCGCGCCATCGTGAGCAACCCGGCGCTGCTGATCGCCGACGAGCCGGTCTCGATGCTCGATGTATCGATCCGCGCGGGCGTGCTCAACCTCTTTCGGCGTTTCCGTGAAGAGCTCGGTATGTCGATCGTGTATATCTCGCATGATCTGGCCACGATCCGCTATATCTGCGACCGCACCGCGATCCTGTACCTCGGGCGCCTGGCGGAGTTAGGCCCCACCGAAGAAGTGATCGAGCGGCCGCGACATCCCTACACACGCCTCTTAACCGCAGCGGTGCCGAGTCCCAATCCGGATCTCGAGCGCAAACATGTCGATGCACGCGGTGAGATTCCGGATCCGTTGAACATCCCGAACGGATGTCGCTTCCATCGCCGGTGTCCGTTTGCGCTGCCACACTGCGGATTCGAGGGTCGCGACCTGAAGCTGTTGATCGAAGAGAATCACGATGAACGCTACCGCGAGCTTCGAGACGCCGTTGAGCGCGCCGAGCTCGAGAACCACGACCTCGTGCTCACGATCGGGCCCGACGCCCAGGCCGAGCAGGTGATTGCGCTTACCCGTCGCATTATGGAGGAGCACGATCAGCCGATCGAGCAGGCGGTAGACTCGATCGCGGCCGAAGGGCGCACCGTTCGGATAAGCTTCCCGGAGCAGCCCGAGCCCGAGCATTACCGGGTGGGACCGCGCCACACCGTGGCGTGTTACCTGTTTGAACCCGGCCGTGGCCCGGAGGCCGAACGGTAAGCCGCCCCGGGTAGCCCCGGCCCCCGGAGCTATTCTTCGCGGAACGGGGTGCGCGTGAACTGCGCAATCGTGCGACCCAGATCCGAGACCCAGCCGTAACCGCGCACCGAGTCGGTTACCACATGCACGCGTCGGCCGCTGGTGAGCTCCAGCCAGAGACGCACATGCCCTCGGTGCATAGCTCGCGGCAACATACCGCCGCTGCTGCGCCGCAGGAACTCGAACCCGGTGCTGGTGCCGACCGGGGGCGTGCCGTATCGGCCCGATCCGTAGGTCGCCGCAGACTCGGGCCGCTCGGCCGGTGCGGCGCCGGGCGCTCCCCCACCCGCCGATCCCCCGCGCGACGGCTCTTCGCGAGCTCCGGGGCCGAGTCCGGGAGGATAACTACTACGACAGACCACCGCGGCCACCTCGCTCAACGCGAAGCGTTGCACGGCCGCAAAGAACGACACCCCGACTCGGCTACGAACCGTGTCTTCGGGTCGGTCAAACA
Organism: Spirochaetaceae bacterium; assembly: GCA_003552185.1. Classification (GTDB taxonomy): domain Bacteria; phylum Spirochaetota; class Spirochaetia; order DSM-27196; family SLAA01; genus B1Sed10-166. Next base: position 6,530 of record PUOW01000271.1, on the reverse strand, counting down.
ACCACTCCTCGCGATATATTGCCGCGCCGGCCGAGACGAGCGCCACCGCGAGCCGGAACACGCTTACACCGGCAGGACCGGCCGCGGTTGTGCCAAAGCCGAGTGCCACAAGCACAAAGAACACTCTCCACCCGAGACCAAAACCAAGCTTCAACCGTTCGTCGCTGTGTTCCAGAGGCTTCAACCGATATACCACGCGCTCGTTGTACCGTTTGATACGCATTCGGTCAAGCTTGCGGTCAATGCTTACGGAACGAACAAACGGAAAAACAGATATGGATAAACCTGTAACGGTTGCAAGTCCGCAGAGCCTGAGCTATAATCCTAACCGTTCTGGTATCAGTTTTAGACACTGCACAACAGCCGAATACCGCTTCAACGCACAGAGCATAATAGGGGTAGACCGCAATGCGGCAGAACAAGACATCCGGAAGCCGTCCGATCGTCCATACCGGGGTAGCGACCTCGGTAGACCACGATGTTGCATCGGTTGCAATAGAGCAACGCTCGGCATGCGACGAGTGCCGGGCGAAGCTGTTGTGTATCGGCGGTCACGAGCGCGTCGGTACGATTCAGGCGGCCTGCCGCGATCGGCTCACGCCGGGCGACCGTGTGCGGCTTGAGCTCGCTCCGCAGGTCGGGTGGTTCGCGGTAATTGTCGCGTTCCTGCTGCCGTTCGTTCTGCTGGTAAGCACCTTTTTCGGCCTCGAGGCCGGCGGCGCCGGCGAGCTCGGCGCAGGTCTCGCGGCGCTGGGCATACTTCCGCCCTACTATCTGTTTGTATACACACAAAGAACCCGCTTGGCTCGATTCGTACGAATCGAGGCCTATCGTATGACTCCTAATGAACGAGGTACGCTATGACGGAGCTTTTGATATACTCGGCACTGTCGCTGGGAGGTGTGGCGGCCGGCTTCGCGGTCGTGCTGTACATTATCTCTCAACGCTTTAAGGTCGAGGAAGACCCCCGGATCGGCGAAGTAACCGAGCTACTCCCGGGAATTAACTGCGGCGCGTGCGGATACCCAGGGTGCTCCGGGCTTGCCGAAGCCTTGGTGGACGCCGCCGACGAGGGAGACATCTCGCATCTGACCTGTCCACCGGGAGGTGCCGATACCATGAAGCAGGTCGGCCGGTACTTTGGCCTCGAGGTCGGCAGTGAGCACAAGACCATTGCTGTGCTCCGCTGCGGCGGAAGCTTCGCCGCGGCACCGGCGAAGACCGAGTATCAAGGTCCCGAAACCTGCGCGATAGCACATTCGTTGTATGTGGGCGTCAACGGCTGTCCTCACAGTTGTTTGCGCCTTGGAGACTGCGAGACGGCTTGCCCGTTCGACGCCATCGAGATGAACGGCGAGACCGGCTTGCCGGAGGTTATTCCGGAGCTGTGCACCAGCTGTGGCGCGTGCGTTCACGCCTGTCCGCGCGATCTGTTCGAGATTCGACCGCGCGGCAAGGGCAAAGCCGAACGTCGTGTCTGGATCAACTGCCGAAACACACAGCCGGGAGGCGTGGCGCGCAAAAACTGCTCGGTCGCTTGCATCGGCTGCGGCAAATGCGTGCGCGTCTGCAACGAAATTGTGCAGGCGATCAGTATGGAGAACAATCTCGCGTACATAGATCCGTACAAATGCATATCCTGCGGAAAATGCGTCCCGGTCTGCCCAACAAAGGCAATACTCGCGACGTTTGCGCCGCCCAGACCGAAAGAACCCAAGAAAGAAACAGCCGATACCCAGGCGTAATCCGGCAAAGGAAGGCGAAAAATATGGCAGTAGTAAAAACCTTTCCGATGGGTGGAGTTCACCCCCCCGAAAACAAGTTCACCGCCGATTCCGCGATTCAGGTCCTTGATCCCCCTGATGAGGTAGCGATATTACTCGGGCAGCATATCGGAGCACCGGCCGAGGCGGTGGTCCAGAAAGGCGACAAGGTCAAGGTCGGCACCCTCATAGGCGAGGGCAAGGCCTTCATCTCGGCCAATGTACATTCTTCGGTCTCCGGGACCGTGAAGCGAGTCGACGAAGCGCTCGACGCGGCAGGGTTTCGCAAGCCCGCGGTGGTTATCTCGGTTGAGGGAGACGAATGGGAAGAGAGCATAGACCGCTCACCTGATCTCGTCACCGAGATCGGCACCCCGCCGGAAGAGATCGTGCAGCGTATCAAAGCGGCCGGCATCGTCGGGATGGGCGGCGCCGCCTTCCCGACCAACGTGAAGTATATGGTGCCGGAAGGCAAGCAGGTCGATACCCTCGTTATCAACGGTGTGGAGTGCGAACCGTACCTCACCGCCGACCATAGGCTTATGCTCGAGCACACCGACGAGATTCTCGTCGGCATAGAGGTACTGCGCCGCGCGCTGCAGGTGGAGCGCGCGGTGATCGGCATCGAGGAGAATAAGCCCGATGCAATCGAGGTCATGAGCGCCCACGCCGAGCGCTTTTCGCATATCGAGGTGTACGGCCTCAAGGTGCAGTACCCGCAAGGAGCCGAGAAGCAGCTCATTAAGGCCATTCTCGATCGCGAAGTTCCGGGAGGCAAACTACCGCTCGACGTCGGCTGCGTAGTGAACAACGTAGGAACCGCTCTGGCGGCATACCACGAGATTCAAAAGAATCGGCCGTTGATCGACCGCGTCGTCACGGTTACCGGCTCGTCGCTCGACAAGCGGGGGAACTTTCTGATTCGCATCGGAACTCCGTTCTCGCACGCAATTGAGGCCGCCGGGGGCATGCCCGGCGACGTCGCGAAGGTCATCGCCGGAGGACCGATGATGGGCAAAGCGGTTCCGGACCTCAACGTGAGCGTCACCAAGGGTACCTCCGGTATTCTGCTTCTCAACAAGCGCGAAGCTCAACGAGAGGAGACCGTCGCCTGCATCCGCTGCTCCAAATGTGTCACGGCCTGCCCGATCGGGCTCGAGCCGTATCTGCTCGAGAAACTTGCGCGAATGGAGTATTGGGAGCAGTCCGACGAGCACGATGTGCTGGACTGCATCGAGTGCGGTAGTTGCAGTTATATCTGCCCCTCGAACCGCCCACTGCTTGACTACATCAAGCTCGGCAAGGTGAAGGTGCACGAGATGCGACGAGCCTCGGCGGGCTAATTGAAGGGAACATCAAAAAGAAGCAGCTTTATGAGTCAAACATTAATCGTATCTGGTTCCCCCCATGCAAAGAGCGACCTCACGGTGCGCAGCATCATGTGGGGCGTGGTTATCGCGCTGCTGCCGGTGTTTGCGGTATCGGCATATGTGTTCGGCGTGCGCGCGATTCTAGCGGTTCTCGTTACCTCGGCCGCGTGTGTCGTAACCGAGTATGTCGTGCAGCGGTTTTTCTTGAAGCAAAAGCCCACGGTCGACGACGGCTCGGCGGTCGTCACCGGGATGCTGCTGGCGTTCAATGTCTCGGTCGCGGTCCCGCTGTGGCAACTCGTGGTGGGTTCGGTCGTCGCGATCGCGGTCGCGAAGATGGCGTTCGGCGGTATCGGCACAAATCCGTTTAATCCGGCATTAATCGGGCGCGCATTCATGACCGTGAGTTTCCCGGTCCACATGAACACCTGGGCGCTTCCCCGTGAATCGCTGCTGTCGCTCGGGGTGGACCGCGCGACCGGTGCCACACCGTTGGGCCGAATCGCCGACGCCGCGGCGCGGGGCGAACCGCTCTCCACCGTCGCGGCCGAGCTCCCCGGATACGGCGAGATGTTTCTCGGGACAATAGGGGGTTCGATGGGCGAAATCAGCGCAGTTGCGGTGCTGATCGGCGGCGCCTATATGCTGTACCGCGGGCTCATCTCCTGGGAAACGCCGGTTGTGTTTCTTGCTACGCTGGCAGCGGTCACCGGCGTCTTCTGGATCGTTGATCCAAGCGCGTACGCCGACCCTTTATTCCATGTACTCGCGGGCGGTGCCATGCTCGGCGCGTGGTTCATGGCAACCGACATGACGACGTCTCCGATGTCGCGCAACGGTAGGATCGTGTTCGCGGTCGGCTGTGGCCTCCTCACCGCGGTGATACGACTGTTCGGCGGCTTTCCCGAAGGCGTCACCTACGCGATCCTGATCATGAACGCCTTTGTCCCGATGATCGACAACAAGTTTCGCCCGCGCCGCTTCGGCAAAGGAGTTGCGTCGTAATGGCTAGAATCGAGTCCAGCTTTCGTAACATGGTGATCGCGCTTACGACGGTCGCGCTCGTCTCGGCCTTGCTCCTCGGGTTTACGCACCTGCAGACCGCCGAGCGAATTGCCGAGAACCAGGCCGCGAGGCAGCGGGCGGCAATAGAGCAGGTGCTGCCGGAGTTCGATAACGACCCCATGGAAGAAGCGTACGAACGCGAAGAGTTCGAGCGCCTGCGGTTTCACCCTGCAACCCTGGATGGTGAGCCGGTCGGCCTTGCGATTCGCTCGTATAGCGGCCAGGGTTATGGCGGTGATATCGAGGTCATGGTTGGGTTTACACCCGACGGAACCATCAGCGGAGTACAGGTTGTGCAACATAGCGAGACACCCGGCCTTGGAGACGCCATCGCGCGTGATCGTTTTCTTCAGCAGTTCCGCGAGATGGACCCCGCCGAGGTCGATCTCCGGGCAAGCGCCGACGGAGGCGATATCGACACAATCACCGCCGCCACGGTCTCGACGCGCGCCGTGGCCGACGCTGTGCAACGCGCGGTTGATGCGTTCGAAACCGCCGAAGGAGTAGAGTAATATGTCCGACGCAATGAGTATACGAAGCGAGCTCACCAAGGGCTTTTTCCGAGAAAACCCGGTGTTTGCGATGCTGCTCGGGATGTGCCCGGTACTGGGTGTTACCACCACCGCGATCAACGGGATCGGCATGGGAATCGCCAGCCTGGCCGTGTTGCTCGGCTCCAACATAGTAGTCGCGGTGGTGAAGGATCTTATTCCCGAGAAGGTTCGCATTCCGGCCTATATCGTGGTAATCGCGAGTTTCGTCACGATCGTAGATCTCACGATGGCCGCCTACCTACCGGACCTGCACGAGTCGTTAGGGCTGTTCATACCGCTTATCGTGGTCAACTGTCTGATCCTCGGTCGCGCCGAGGCCTTTGCCTCGCGCAACGCGCTTGCCTCCTCGGTGGTAGACGCGCTCACGATGGGACTCGGCTTCACGATGGCGTTGGCGATGCTCGGGGCGGTGCGTGAGGTACTCGGCAGTGGCGCGCTGTTCGGCTTGGCGTTCGTCGAGGAAGACGCGACCACGATGCTGCTGTTTATCATGCCTCCCGGCGCCTTCATCGCGCTCGGGTTTCTGATTGCGGCGGTCAACACCGGAATCAAAAAGGCGCAGGCAATCGCCGCGACGCGGTCGCGCGCGGTCGGCACGCAGCCCGCAACCGAAGGAGTACGCTAACATGACCGGCGACTATATGACGATCGTAATCGCGGCGATGCTGGTAAACAACCTCGTGCTGGTGCAGTTTCTCGGCATCTGCCCGTTTCTGGGCGTAAGCTCACGACTTTCAACCGCGGTCGGGATGAGCGCGGCGGTCATGTTCGTGATGACGCTCGCGGCGATCGCGACCTACTTGATTCGACAGTTTCTCTTGATACCGTTTGAGTTGCAGTTTTTGCAAACCGTTTCGTTCATTTTGGTGATCGCCTCGCTTGTGCAGCTTGTCGAGATTGTGATGAAGAAGGTCAGCCCGCCGCTCCATCAAGCGCTCGGTGTGTTTCTGCCGCTGATCACGACGAACTGCGCGATCATGGGTGTCGCGCTCCTGATCGTGCAGCACGACTACACCCTCGGTGAGACGATTATCTTCGCGATCGCGAGCGCGATCGGCTTCACGATCGCGCTGGTCGCGTTCGCCGGAATCCGCGAGCGGCTCGCACTGATGCCGGTACCCAAGGCGATGCGCGGCGGCCCGATCGCGCTCGTTACCGCGGGGCTGCTTGCGCTCGCGTTCATGGGCTTTCAGGGCCTCGCGTAACGGCCCACGCGGCCCACGCGGCCCGCACGGCAAGATCGTTGACGATACATCGATTAACGGTGTATGTTCCGGATGTGAGCAATTCATACATCGTGTCTCGTGCAAGACGGCGCCGTGGGCAGCGCCGGCAGAGCGACCTCTGGATGCTTCCGCAGGTGTGCCCGGCGTCCCATTTGAACATGGCCTACAAGGCCGTTAGGCGAGTGTTTGAGCAGGAGTTCCGCAGTTCTCCTCTCACCTCGGTGCAGTTCGCAATTCTGGTGCACCTCTCGCTGTACGAGCCGATCAGCAGTGCGGAGCTTGCCGAGCGGTTAGGCTCCGACCCGAGCACCATTTCTCGCAATATGGACTCGCTCGAGGATCGTAACTTGGTAGACGTGAAACGCGGTGAGGACCGTCGCGAGCGCGTTTACCGCCTGGCCGAGACCGGAAGACGTATTCTGAACGACACGGTCCCGATCTGGCGACAGGCGCAACACCGCGTGTTACGGCAGGTTGGGCGAGGCGAGTGGCAGCGAGCGCTACGGGTGCTTCGCCGCATTGAACAAGCTCACTAGCCGGTGTTCACCGAGG
>PUOW01000082.1 GCA_003552185.1 Spirochaetaceae bacterium | reverse complement strand
TGGATGAGATCTGGGAGCATCCTGATCTCGAGCTCGAAGGGGTGAACGTCATTGTGAGCCCTCACGTCGGCTCCGACACCGACCGAGGCAAAGAGCGCATGCAGCGCATGACGGCCGAGACGGTAGCGGCGTATCTGGACGGTAAGACCCCGCAACACATAGTCAACCGGTAACGAGAGCTCGCAATAAACAGCACGCTACACAAGAACTCCTCGCTCCGTGTTGCGTACAGACGTTTTCAGGTGTAGGATATCGATACCGGAAACGGTAACTCAACGAATACGGAAGTGCTAAAAGGAGGTCATGAAACAATGCGTAAGTTTGTTGCATTGCTCAGTGTTCCGGCTCTCGTCGCGGTAGTGGCGTTCTCGGCGTTCGCGGCCGGTGCGGCCGAGGAGCCGGTAGACGATGCGATCCGAGTCGGTGTGGTGTTCTCGACCGGAGGTCTTGGTGACGAGTCGTTCAACGATGCGGCGTACGCCGGCATGCAGCGGGCGGTCGACGATTTTGAGATTACCTTCGATTACGTGGAGCCCGACGATGTCGCCGAGATGGAGGATCACCAGCGGTCATTCGTGGAGGCCGGATACGATCTCGTAATCGGAGTGGGGTTCCTGCAGGAATCGGGGCTCGAGGCGGTTGCGGCCGATTACCCGGACGCGAATCTCGCGATCGTTGATTCGGTGGTGGACGCGCCGAACGTAGCGTCGCTGATCTTCAAAGAGCACGAAGGTTCGTTTCTGGTCGGCGCTTTGGCTGCAATGATGACCGAGACCGGTACCGTTGGTTTCGTCGGGGGCATGGAGAGCCCGGTCATCGAGAACTTTCAGACCGGTTACGAGCAGGGCGTAGAGTACATCGACTCAGACATCGAGGTGCTGATCAACTACGCAGGTGATTTCGGCGACCCCGGCCGCGGCAAGGAACTTGCCATCAGTCAAGAGGGCCGCGGGGCCGACATCATCTATCATGCCGCCGGAGGCACCGGAATGGGTGTCTTCGAGGCCGCTGAGGAGCTCGGCTTCTACGCGATAGGAGTTGATTCCGATCAGGATCATATCGTTCCCGGCACCATCCTCACCTCGATGCTCAAGCGGGTAGACGTAGCGGTGTACGACATCGTCGCCGACCTCGTCGATGGTGAGTTCCGCGCCGGGGTGCACGAGTTCGGCGTGGCCGACGGCGGCGTCGGGACTACGGAGTTCGAGTACACCCGTGACATCATCCCAGAGGATGTTATCGCTCGTCTCGACGAACTCAAGGAGCAGATTGCCGACGGAACCATCAACGTCGTGAGCGCTCATGACTGAGTAGCGCCGGCTGCAGAGAAATCCATACTACATTCCTGCAGCGTCGGGAGACACGCGTCCCTCGGCGCTGCAGCCGCCCTCAGGCGGGCCGTCCGAAACATTTGCACACCTCCGGGGAGTCAGCGGTGGAGCATATCCTTGAGTTAAGTCACATCACAAAGCGTTTTCCGGGCGTGGTCGCCAACGACGACATCAGCCTCGGGATCAGAAAAGGCGAAATTCACGCCGTGGTCGGCGAGAACGGTTCAGGAAAGTCGACGCTGATGAGCATCGTGTACGGGCTCTATCAGGCCGACGCAGGCGAGATAAGCTTCAAGGGTGCGCCGGTGCAGATCGCCGACCCGAGAGTTGCCATCGAGCTTGGCTTGGGCATGGTGTTCCAGCATTTTATGCTGGTAGACACCCTCACGGTGGCCGAGAACGTCATCCTTCATGCCGAGCCTCACAACTGGGGCTTCGTCGACTACAAGCGCGCAGTCGCAGAAGTCGAGGAGTTGGCGACGGCGTACGGACTGCGCGTGGATGCGCGGGCCCGGGTGGCGGATATTTCGGTCGGCCAGGAACAGCGCGTGGAGATTCTCAAAGCTCTGTACCGGCAGGCCGAGGTGTTGATTCTCGACGAGCCCACCGCGGTTCTCACCCCGCAGGAAACCGAGGAGTTGTTCCAGGTGATGGACAACCTCCGCCGGCAGGGTACCACCATCGTGTTCATCACGCACAAGATCAAAGAGGTGCTCGCGATATCGGATCGGGTAAGCGTGCTCCGGCGGGGTAAGCTCGTCGGCACCCGCAACACGGCCGAAACCGGTCAACGAGAGCTCGCCGAGATGATGGTGGGGCGTGAGGTGCTGTTGCGGGTGAAAAAGGAACCCGCCGAGCCGACCGAGACGGTGGTATCGGTTGCCGGGTTGCAGGTGCGAAACCGAAGAGGTATGCCGGCGGTTAAAGACGTCTCGCTGGAGCTGAGACGAGGCGAGGTGCTGGGCATAGCCGGAGTTGAGGGCAACGGCCAGCAGGAGCTCGTGGAGGCGATAACCGGGCTCACGACGCCTGATGCGGGTGAGGTGCTGCTGCGCGGCGAGCCGATTCAGGGTCTCAGCCCCATGAAGATCAAACGCCGCGGGGTGAGCTACATTCCCGAGGATCGCCATAAACGCGGCCTGATACTCGAGTACAGCGTCGCCGATAACTTGATTCTGGGGCTGCATTCCGACCCGCCGTTTGTGGAGCGCTATCTGTTCCGCAACGACCGGGAGATCAAAGAGAACGCGGCGCGCCTCGTGCAGTCGTACGATGTTAGGCCGCCGAATCCCGACCAGATCATCCGCACGCTCTCGGGCGGAAACCAGCAGAAGGTGGTGGTCGCACGCGAGTTCTCCCGCGGCCCCGAGTTTCTTGTGTGTTCTCAGCCTACCCGCGGGCTCGATATCGGGGCGATAGAGTTCATTCACCAGGAGATCATCCGGCAGAGAGATCAGGGCACCGGTGTGCTCCTGGTTTCGGCCGAGCTCGATGAGATCCTGTCGCTCAGCGATCGGATCGCGGTCATGTTCGACGGGCGAATTGTGGCGGTAATGTCGATCGAAGAGGCCGATGAGCAGCGCCTCGGGTATCTCATGTTGGGCGGCGACGCGCAGCGGGCTACAGGAGAGCCGGAAAGTGGAGTTACAGCAGAGTAGTCTCAGTTCACGCAACCTTCTCGTTCCGTTGGGATCGGTGATTCTCGCGTTGCTCGTCGGCGCGGTGTTTGTGTTGATCGCGGGCGAGAACCCGATCACGGCGTATCGGGTGCTGTTTGTTGAGTCGTTCGGCAGCGTGCGCAGTATCGCCGCCACGCTGCAACGGGCCACGCCGCTGATCTTCACCGGTCTTGGTGTTGCGTTCGCGTTTCGCTGCGGCCTGTTTAATATCGGAGCCGAGGGGCAACTCTACGTGGGGGGAATGGTAGCGGCTATCGTCGGGATCAGCTTCGGCGACCTGCCTCGAGTGATCCACCTCCCTATGGCGGTGGCGGCGGGCATGGCGGCCGGCGGCATATGGGCCGCGGTGCCGGGGATTCTCAAAGCCAAGCTGGGCGTGCACGAGGTCATCAACACCATCATGATGAACTTCATCGCGTATTACCTCACCGATTTTCTGGTGACCGGGCCGTTTCACGGCGGTAGGTGGGCCCCGGAAACCGACCGCGTGTTTCCCACCGCGGCTCTGGAGCGAATATTTCTCCCGACAAGGCTGAACAGCGGCATTATTCTGGCTATCGTCGCTATCGCTGTGATCTATGTGATCCTCTGGAAAACCAAGACCGGCTACGAGATTCGGGCGGTCGGCTTCAATCCGGGTGCGGCCGAGTACGGCGGCATCAGCGTCGCCCGAAACATGGTGCTCGCAATGGTCATAAGCGGTGCGGTGGCCAGTCTCGCCGGCGTCGAGCAGGTGCTCGGCGTGCACGGGAGGTTCATCCAACGCTTTTCGCCCGACCTCGGCTTCATGGGAATCGCGGTTGCGCTGCTCGGTAAGAATCATCCGGTAGGGGTGTTCTTTGCCGCGGTGCTGTTCGGGGCGTTGCGCACCGGTGGGGCGGCGATGGACCGGCTCACCGACGTTCCGCGCGAGCTTATCGTGATCATACAGGCGATGATCATTATGTTTGTGGCGGCCGATGAGTTGATTCGCCGACTGTTTCCAAAGAAGAGGAAGGCCTGAGATGTGGTGGGAGTACATTACTTATTTCATCAACGCCACAGTCCTGGCCGCCGCGCTTCGGATGGCCACGCCGCTGATCTTCGCCTCGATGGGCGGTATCTTCTCGGAGCGCAGCGGCGTCATTAATATTGGGTTGGAAGGTATGATGCTGACCGGCGCATTCATGGGGATGCTGGTGACGTTCTACACCAACAACCCGTGGATCGGCTTGGTTGGGGCGCTTATCAGCGGCGGAGTCGTGGGCCTGGTGCACGCGGTGGCTGCGGTGCGCTACAAGGTAGACCAGGTGGTGAGCGGTACCGCGATCAACATATTCGCGGTGGGCTTCACGGTGTTCATGCTGCGCACGATCTTCGACGTCGCCGGCACCTCGCCGGCGGTGCCCCGCATTCGGACGGTGGCGCTCCCGATTGTGCGCCATATCCCGGTGATAGGGGATATCATCGGGTATCAAAACCCGATGGTATACATGGCGCTGATACTGGTCGTGGTGGTGCATATCTTTCTGTTTCACACCGTGTGGGGCTTGCGGCTTAGAGCGGTCGGCGAACACCCGAAGGCGGCCGACACCGTGGGCATCAACGTGTTCCTCACGCGCTACATCGCGGTGATAACGAGCGGCGCGCTCGCCGGCCTCGGCGGGGCGTATCTCTCTATTGCGCACCTCAGCCGCTTCGGGGATGAGATGACCGCAGGGAGGGGCTTCATCGCGCTCGCGGCGATGATCTTCGGCAAATGGACGCCGTTCGGAGCGCTCGGTGCCGCGCTGCTGTTCGGGTTCGCCGACGCGGTGCAGATGCGCTTGCAGGAGGTCGGCATTCCGCGCCACTTTGTGCAGATGATTCCCTACCTTCTCACAATGGTGGCGTTGGCAGGCTTCATCGGCCGCGCTACGCCGCCGAAATCGATCGGCAAGCCGTACGAGAAGGAGTGAGCGGGAACATCGTGAACGCTATGACAGTGTCCGGCGGCGGCGAGCCGAAACCGTTTCTGCTCGACTGTGACCCAGGCCATGACGACATGATCGCGATGATGGTTGCGATCGCCGCAGCCGATATCGAGCTTCTTGGAGTCACCACGGTTGCCGGCAACCAAACCGGCGACAAAACCGCCATGAATGCGCGCCGAGTGGCGACGCTCGTGGGCGAGCACACCCTCCCGATCGCCAAGGGCTGTGAGCGGCCGCTGTATCGCGAGTTGCGCACCGCGGCTCACATTCACGGGAGCTCGGGGCTCGACGGCGCCGCGCTCCCGGAGCCCTCGGTTGCGCTGCGTGCCGAGCACGCGGTCGATTTTCTTGAACGCACGACTTTGGCCTCGAGCCGGCCGGTGACGCTGGTGCCGACCGGGCCGCTCACAAACATCGCGATGCTTCTGCGCAAGGCGCCGGAGGTTCGGGAGAAGATCGAACGAGTCGTGCTGATGGGCGGCGCGATGCACGAATCGAACGTCACGCCGGTGGCGGAGTTCAACATCTTCGTAGACCCGGAAGCGGCCGACGCGGTGTTCACCTCCGGGCTGCCGCTCACGATGGTGGGGCTCGACGTCACCTATCGCGCGCTGTTCGAGGAGGGCGACTTCGTGCGGCTTGAGCAACTCGGCGGGCCTGTCTCGGCCGTGGTGGCTCCGCTTCTGCGGTTCTTCGCCGGCGCCTACGAGAAGCGTCGGGGACTGCGAGCCGCGCCGCTCCACGATGCGCTCGCGGTCGCGATTGCACGCGACCCTTCGATCGCCGAGACGCGGAGCTTTCACGTGGCGGTTGAAACGCAGGGCCGCTACACCACCGGCCAGACGGTCGTAGATACGCACAACGTGACCGGGAATCGGCCCAATGCCGAGGTCGCGGTAGAGTTCGACCTTCCGCGCTTCAAGAAGATCATCTTCGACGCGATCGCGTTCCTCGACGCGCGCGCGAGCGGGGACCGATAGCCGCCGGATTATCTGCGGCATCTAACGAACGACACGGAGCAAGTTCACCGCGTGTAACGCTTGTGTTGTGGTGATGCGGTCTGTTACATTTTTTTGATTTCGTATAGAATGGCGACAAATGTTCGGTAGCATAAAAGTAGTTCTCGTTGCCTGTTTTGTCGCTCTTCCGGTCGTTACCGCGTCCGGCGAAGGTTTTTTCGTCGAGAATCAGCGGCCAAGATTCAACAGTATTACACAGTCCGACGGGCTGCCGAACAACTCGGTCTCTTCAATCTTTCAGGACCGGCGTGGGCTGATGTGGTTTGGAACCCAGAGTGGGCTCGTGCAGTACGACGGGCACGGCTTTCGCACCTACCGCAACGAACCGTTCGTCACCTCCTCGTTGCCGCATGACCTGGTGCAGACCAGCTACTACGACCACCAAGCCGACACGATCTGGGCGGGCACTTACGCCGGGCTTGCTCGTTATCTCGACGACGGAATCGGGTTCGAGACCTTCGCGCATTGTCCCAAGTGCGACGACTCGCTCAGCGCTAACGTGGTGATCGCGATTAGCCGGGGGCCGGACGGCGACCTTTGGGTAGGAACGCAGAGCGGCCTCAACCGCATGCGCAAGGACGGCTCGTTTGAGCTAATTCCTACACGGCACGAGGTGATCCGCGATCTTTACCTCGACTCGCGGGGCACGCTCTGGGTCGGCTCGCTCGCGGGCTTAAGCCGTTGGGATCAAGAGGCCGAGGAGCTGGTGGCGATAGAAGATCTCGAGGTTGCGAACGTGATGGCGATCGACGAGATAGAGCCGGGTGTGTTGGCGCTCGGCAGCTGGGAGGTAGAGGGTTCAAGCGGCGGGCTGGTGGTGTTCAGCGAAGAGCACGGTGAGCTCACCCGGCATCGCTTCAGCGACAACACCATCTACACGGTTCTCGCGGCTTCCGACGGCTCGTTGTGGGCCGGCAGTTGGGGAGGCGGGCTTTTCGCGATCGATAGCTCCGGCGAAACGCATGAGTTCACTCCAGAGACCGAACGAAACCTCTCGGATCCGGTCATTTATTCGCTGTACGAGGATCGAGCAGGCGTGATCTGGGTAGGCACCAACGGCGGAGGCCTGCATTACTTGAGTCCTCGGCAGGGCAACTTCCGCGCCCATTATCACGATCCCGAACGTGCCGGGTCGCTGCCGCGCGGGCGCGTGACCGAGCTGTTTCGAGACAGCGGCGGCACCCTCTGGGCCGGGACGTACGGTGGGGGGCTCGGGCGGCTGGATCCCGATAGCGACCGATGGCAGGTCTACCGCTCGGACTCCGGATCCGACGATGCGCGGCGGTTGGAGAACAATATCGTCAACTCAATTAGCGAGGATAGAGACGGCTCTATCTGGGTCGGCACCAACGGTGGGCTGCAACGATTCCGCCGTGATCCCGACCGTTTCGAGCATTGGCACGAGGTCTTTCCGGAGCATCCTCTCACCGAGGAGATCGTGTACGACGTGATGCGCGACCGAGACGGAAGGTACTGGGTCGGCACCTACCAATCCGGCATTATACGGTACGATCCCGAGACCGAGGAGTTTCGTCGCTTCCGCTCCGAAGGCGACCGCGCCGACAGCCTCGCCGCCGATCTCATCTACGCGATCGAAGAGCTGAGTAACGGCCGGATATGGGTTGCCACTAACGGCGGTGTCAGCCGGTACGAGCCCGAGTCCGATTCCTTCACGACGTTTCGTTACTCCTCCGACAACCGTGAAGGGCTGAGCAACAACACGGTTCGGGCAATTCTCGAGGACCCTGCGTCTCCGGAGTACGTGTGGTTCGCAACGCTCGGAGGCGGGATCAACCGTTTTGACCCCGAGACCGAGACCTTCAGCCACGTCACGGCGGCCGACGGGCTGGTTAGCAACAAGATCGTGAGCCTCCTCGCAGGCCACGACGGCCGCATTTGGGCCGGTACTCAGGAGGGGCTCGCGGCATACGATCCGGCTACCGGAAGGATCCGCACCATCGATGAGCGCGACGGGCTGTTCGGAACCGAGTTCAACGCCGGAGCGTTGCGCGAAGGCGACGGCGCGCTGCTGTTCGGCGGCTCGCACGGCATTACCCGCATCGATTCAGCGCCCGCGGGCCGCAATGCCGCTCCGCCTCCGGTGCAGATTACCGATGTACGCGTTTTTCAAGACTCAATCGCCGAAGGGAGGCTCTCGTTCAACGATGCCTCGGTTGTGCTCGAGCCCGAGGATAGCTTCGTGGGCTTTGAGTTTGCCGCGCTCGATTTTGAAGCGCCGAATCGAAACACGTACCGCTATCGCTTGATCGGTTTCGACGACGACTGGGTTGAGGTCGGGACGCGCAATTTCGCCTCGTATACCAACCTTCCCGCCGGCGAGTACAGGTTTGAGGTTCTGGCGGCCAACGCTCACGGGGTCTGGAGCGAGACACCGGCAGCCCTCACGCTGCGCGTGCCGGCGCCGTGGTACGCGCGCTGGTGGGCGATTGCGTTGTACGTGGTGGCCGCGGTGCTGATTGCGTACAGCATCCTACGCGCCCGCGATGCGCACATTCTTGCCGACAAGAACAAAGAGCTCAACCACGCCGTGTCGCAGCTCGGCGTTGCCAACCAAGAGCTCGAGCGCTTGAGTGTGCGCGACGCGCTCACCGATTGTTTCAACAGACGCTACTTCGACGAAACCTTTCAGAACGAGTGGAACCGCGCCCGGAGAGCCGGTGCTCACCTCGGGCTTCTCATGGTAGACATAGACCGGTTCAAGAGCTTCAACGACTCCTACGGGCATGTGCGGGGCGACGAGGTGCTCGCACGTGTTGCGTCGGTTATGCAAGCACAGCTCGGCCGGAGCACCGATTTCGTAGCGCGCTACGGCGGTGAGGAGTTTGCGGTGGTGTTGTACCGGACCGACCGAGAAGGGGCGCTCCGCGTCGCCGAGATGATTCGTCACGCGGTAGAGACCGCGGATATCGGGGTCAACGGTGTTGCGGTCACGGTGAGCGTGGGAGTCGCGGTGGCGGTGCCACGCGACGAGCGAGTCGTTGCGCTGATTCAAGCCGCCGACCGAGCGCTGTACACAGCGAAGAGAAGCGGGAGAAATCGCGTGGCGGCGGTTTGAACTGCCTTTTGGATCTCGGCCCTGCTAGCTCTCGACCGGCAGTTCGAGCACTACCCGCGTGCCGTTGTCGCTCTCGAACCTGATGCTGCCGCCGAGCTGATCGGTGAGCGCGGTTACAACGGTCATGCCGAACCCCGGTGCGGCGGCGCTGCCGAGTGCGTCGGGAAGGCCGGGGCCGTTGTCGGCGATGATCAGCGTGTAGGAGTTTTTGTGCCGCTTTCCGTGCACCGCGAGGTGAGGGTCGGGCCGGCCGTGGAACGCGTACTTCATCGCGTTGGTGATGAGTTCGTTTACGATCATGCCGATCGTAGAGAGCCATTTGACGTCGAGCGTGCAGTCGTCGGCCTTGAGCTCGAGCGTGATCGCCTCAGCATCGGGTGAAAGGCTGAGTACACTGCGCGCGAGGTGCTCGAGATATGTTGCAACCGAGCCCGACTGATGTAGCTCGGTTCGGTAGAGCTGGTCGTACAATACCTGGAGGCTTCTGAACCGCCCCTGTGCGGCGTTCAAGGCATCGACTGCCGCCGGGTCTTGCACGCTGTCGGACTGCAGCGCGAGCAAGCTCATCATGGTGTTCAAGTTGTTCTTGATGCGATGCTGAACCTCTTTCAGGAGCGTCTCTTTCTCCTGCAGAAACTCGCGTGTCTCTTTCTCGGCCGCCTTACGCTCGGTGATGTCGCGACAAAACGAGATGAGCTGCCCGCCGTTTGCGTCTAAGAACGTCGCCGAGACCTCTACGTCCCACACGCTCCCGTCCTTGCGACGGTGACGCGTTTCAAAGGTCTCGTGACCGTGATCGATGATGCGTTGAATCCGTGCGGCGGTTGCCTCGGGATCTTCCGTGGCGTCGATCTCGTTGATCGTCTTTCCAAGAATTTCGTCTTTGGTGTACCCCGACATGCGGCAGTAGGCCTCGTTCGTAAGGGTGATCGTGCGGTTTAGATCCACCACCCAAAACCCGTCTGCGGTTGTTTGCAGAATGGCGTCGAGGTACTGCGTGCGGCTCATAAGCTGCCGCTGTAGCTCGCGCTGCTCGGTGACGTCCACTCCGATTGTCCAGTGCTCGCCCTCGGTGAACGACAGCCCGGTCTCGGTGTTGTACCATACCACGTGGCGACGCTCTCCGCTCTTTGCGGTTAACACGGTTTCTTCGTGTTGCAGTTGTCGCTCTGCCGCAAACCAGCCGTGTACCAGGCCGTCGCGGTAGACCGGGTCGGGATAGAGGAGCGTCATCGCATCGGGGTTGCCGATGACCTCGTCACGCGAATACCCGGTAATCCTCTCGCAGGCGCGATTCCAGAACATGAACCGGCCGTCATCGCTTAGAGCGTTCACGAGCAGCGGCATGTTCTCGATTAAACCGCGGAACTGCTGCTCGTTGCGGCGAAG
>PUOW01000216.1 GCA_003552185.1 Spirochaetaceae bacterium | reverse complement strand
AGAAATACAGACGCAGCCGGTGGAGCGGGTGCACGCCCCGTGGGTTGTGGCGGCCGGCGGCCTGTGGTTTGAGTTTTCGTACGCGCTCGAGCGCTCGAGCGGCGTGTTCGACGCGGTGTTGTTCCGCGCGGTCGCTCGGGCGCGCGAGGCTGAGATCGTGGAGCTCGGTTTTGCGCTGTATGTCTGCGAGCGTGCCGGGATTCCGCTCGATCGGGTCTATCTGCTGCAGTTGAATCCTTCGTACCGCCGAACCGGCGAGATAGACCTCGAGGCGCTGTTCCGGCTCATCGAACTCACCTCGGCGGCTCGGCGTTCGCAGGATCGTGCGCGCCAAGAGGTGCCGCGGTTGCTGGCCGAGGTCGATGCCCATGCGGAGCGACTCGCGAAGCTGAACACCACGGAGACACACTCCGCGCGCGAAACCGCGTTTGAAACCGCGATGGACGCGGTAGCGCGCTGCGAGAGGCTTGGGCTCTGTCCGGTTTGTGACGGCCCGCGTCATTTGCTCGCGATCGATGATCTGCGGACGCTCGGCGGCAAGCGCTCACATCTAAAAGACCGGTACCGCGAGGGGTATCGATGGATCTCGCAGTTGTCGGAGGATGCGCGACTAGATCCCGTCCAAGCGGTGCAGCGGCGCGCGGTCACGACAGGGACACCGGTCGTCGATCATGCAGAGCTCGGCCGGTTCCTTGACCGGCTGCGTTTCCCCGCGCTGTTTCTCGATTTTGAAGCGGTGAATAGTGCCCTTCCGCTGTACCAAGACAGCGCTCCTTTCGAGCACGTGCCGTTTCTATTCTCGGCGCATCTCCTCGCGGCGCCGGAGGACGAGGCTGAAGCGGAACACTTCGATTACATCATGGCTCCGGGAAGAGATGAGCGCTCGAGCTTGGCCGAGGCGGTGGCCGGGGTGGTGGCGCGGGCGAACTCAATCGTGGTGTTCGACGCAACCTTCGAACGAAAAGTACTCGGGTATCTTGCCGATCGCGTTTCGCGATCGGCCGAAGAGCTGCGTGCGGCGCAGCAGCGGCTGTTCGATTTGCTGCTGCCGTTTCGCTCGTTGTGGTACTACCATCCGGAGCAACGCGGGCGCTACTCCATGAAGACCGTTGTGCCGGCGGTGTGCGGGCTCAACTGGGCGGACCTTACGGTGTCCGACGGGCGCCGCGCCGGTGAAGCGTATCGCAGCTTATGCCTCGCTCCCGACGCGGACGACCGCGACGCGGTGCTCCATGAGCTGCGCCGGTACTGCCGGCGCGACACCGCCGCGATGATTGCGCTCTACCGCGCGCTTACGAATGCTCTAACTGAATCGTGAGCGTCGGCTGATCGGCGATCGCGGGCGGTCCGAAGTACTGTATCGCTCCCGGGGATCGGTAACTCGTCTCCACCGCCCAGGTTTCGCGTTGCTCCTCAAACCTGCGAAACGGCTTGTCGGAGGTGTCGACCAAGGCCTTCTTGATTACCGGGGTCGGCTTACCTTTGCGCCGCTCGATGGTCATCATGCCGACGAGCGGCACGCCGCCCGGCTCCCATTCCGAGCTGGGCCGGGCAAGGCCGCGAACCGCGCTTATGTAGCCGTTTGCGCCGCACGCGATCAGGAGCCCGGCGGTCATTCCGAGCGTCTGACAGTAGTCGGCATCGAAGTTGCTTGGGAAGGCGCAGCGGCCTTCGTACCCGAAAAAGTGATCTTGATGCGAGAACCGGCCGTGAAACGACCCGGCGGTCTTCATCTCGTTGATTCGCGTGTCGACCATGTCGACCAACAGCCGTTCGGTGTCGATTCGCGATACCTGCACGTTGCCGTGTGGATCTCTATCCATCAGCAGCTGACGCTGAATCTCGCTCGGCAGCGTCGAGAAGAGGTACGAGCGATCGCGGTCAAGCTTCTTGTTGATCCATTCCGCCTGATCCTCGAAGGTCTTGAGCGTGGCAAAGTAGCGCTCGTTCTCGCCGAGAAGCTCGTTTATCGCCGAGATAAGAGCGTTCATCTCCGGGATAGCCTCGATCAGGCCCTCGGGCACCAAGACGACACCGAAGTTGTCGCCGCGCTTTGCTCGGCGCACGATTGTCGTGACGATCTGATCCACGATCTCGTCGAGCGTCTGTCCTTTCTCGGAAACCTCCTCCGAGATGATGCAGACGTTCGGCTGGGTTTGGAGGGCGCACTCGAGCGCAATGTGCGATGCCGAGCGCCCCATCAGCTTGATGAAGTGCCAGTATTTGCGCGCCGAGTTGGCGTCGCGGGCAATATTACCGATCAACTCGGCGTAGGTCTTCGATGCGGTGTCGAACCCAAACGAGGCTTCAACGTAGCGGCTTTTCAGATCGCCGTCGATCGTTTTCGGCACTCCGATTACTTGTACGCCGGTTTGCTCGCGCTCCATATACTCGGCAAGTACCGCCGCGTTGGTGTTGGAGTCGTCGCCTCCGATAACCACCAGCGCGTCGAGGTTGCGCTTGCGAAACACCTCAGCGGTTCGCTTGAACTGATCTTCGCTCTCGAGCTTCGTGCGTCCCGAGCCGATGATGTCGAACCCGCCGGTGTTGCGATACGCGTCGACCAGCTCGGCCGTGAGCTCGATACAGTCGTCATCGAGGATGCCGCCCGGGCCGTTTTGGAAGCCGAACAGCTGGGAATCGGGGTGTACCTTCTTCAGCCCGTCGAACAGTCCCGCGATTACGTTGTGCCCTCCGGGTGCCTGCCCGCCCGAGAGAATAACCGCGACACGAAACGGCCGCTGCTCGGCGGCGCGCCCTTCGCCGGCGCGAAACCGTAGAACCGGGCGACCGGCGGTGTGAGGGAATTGTTTCTTGATCTCATCCGAGATCTCGCTTTCAAGCGGCTCGTCGCTCTCTACTGCGCCCAGCTTTTCAATGCGTTCGGCCAGCGCGGTGGGCACCTTCGGCTCGTACTGATAGCGCTCTTGCTGAAGTGGAGAAATACTCATACCTTACCATCCTTCGTTATCTTAGCATTGCAGCCGATCTTAGACCTCCACGATTGTATTCTCGTGACCGGCGAATATCAAGGCGCCCCGATAACGGAGCCGCGATCCGTTGACGGTTGCGGGCCGGAGGGCTACACTGAGACGCATCATGCCTATTCTCCGACTGCAAAACGAGATCCAGCGTTACCCGTGGGGCTCGCTCGATGCGATACCGCGTCTGTTGCGCTTGTCGAATCGCAGCCGCGAGCCGATGGCCGAGTTGTGGATGGGTGCGCACCCGAAAGCACCTTCGCGAGTCGAGATAGATTCCGGCACCCACCAGGCGCTCGGTGAGTTCATCGCGCAGGACCCGGAGCGAGTGCTCGGGCCGGAGCCGGCGCGGCGCTTCAACGGGCGCTTGCCGTTTCTCTTCAAGATTCTTGCGGTGCATACCTCGCTTTCGATTCAAGCGCACCCCACGCGCGAGCAAGCGCGCGAAGGGTACGAGAGGGAAGAACGCGCCGGTATCCCGATCGACGCGTTTGAGCGCAACTACCGCGACAAAAACTCCAAACCCGAGATGATCGTCGCGATGGGGGAGTTCTGGGCCTTGCGCGGGTTTAGACCGTTGCAGCAGATCAGAGAACTCCTAAGTATCCTTGGATGCCCCGAAATTCTCGCCGGTGCGTTCGAGGCGCTCGGCCGCGACGATGAGGCGGATGCCTACGACGCTCTTCTCCAGGCCTTGCTCGATCTGCCGGCCGAGCAGGCCGATACCTTGCTTCGCACTGCGGATCAAATCGCGCAGGTAAAACGACGCGAGCCGTTGTGGTATTGGGTGCATGAGCTTTCTCGGAGCTTCCCGCGCGACCTCGGCGCGATCGCGCCGCTTTACCTTAACCTCATCAAGCTTCGCCCCGGAGAGGCGATGTTTCTGCCGGCCGGCGAGT
This sequence comes from Spirochaetaceae bacterium, assembly GCA_003552185.1. Taxonomy (GTDB): domain Bacteria; phylum Spirochaetota; class Spirochaetia; order DSM-27196; family SLAA01; genus B1Sed10-166. The sequence goes on along the minus strand of PUOW01000216.1, from coordinate 6,699 downwards.
TGCACGCGTATCTGCGCGGTTCGGCGATCGAGATTCAAGGAAGCTCCGACAACGTGCTTCGTGGCGGTCTTACCTCTAAGCATATCGACCGCGACGAGTTGCGGCGCATCCTTCGTTTCGAGAGTACCGAGGTACAGATAATCGACCCCGAGGTGGTCGATCGTACCGCGCGGGTGTACCGGACGCCGGTGGAGGAGTTCGAGTTATGGCGCCACAATACGCCTTCGCTTCCGGCTCCAAAACACCTCGGCGGCGAGCCGGGCGCGGTCACGCTGGAAACCGGCAACACCCCCGAGATCTTACTAAGTCTCGACGGCTACAGCGATCTGAGATTCGAAGACCGTGTATTGCGCCTGGAACCCGGTGAGTCGGCGTTCGTCACCGCCGATACCGAGCGTTACAGTGTCTCGGGCAGCGCAGTGCTGTACCGCGCGCGGGTCGGCAATCCGGCGGGTGATGCGTAGTCCGATCGCCGAGATCTGGGTGGATGCCGATTCCTGTCCGCGCCGCGCCCGCGAGATTATCGCGCGTGCAGCCGAGCGGTGCCGGGTTCGGGCGTACTACCTTGCGAATCGCGAGATCCCGTTGCCGAACTGCGAGTCTGTCCGCATGGTTGTGGTCTCGGGAGAGCCGGAGGCGGTCGACGAAAAGATCGTATCCGACGCTCCATCCGACGCGCTTGTGGTGACGCGCGATATACCGCTGGCGGCGCAGCTCGTTGATCGTGGCCTGGTGGTGTTGAACGACCGGGGCGAGGTGTTCAGCGCCGAGAACGTCGGAGAGCGACTCTCCATCCGGAACTTCAGTAAAGAACTGCGCGAGGCGGGGCTATACCGTGCCGCCGGCGGCGCCTACGACAACCGCGCGATCCGGGCCTTCGCAAACGCGCTTGACCGCGAACTCCGCCGCGGCCGGTGACGAGCTGCCGCCGGGGACATACCCTGGGTGTTCACCCTATGCGCACGCTCGGCTGCGAAACGCTCTAAAACTCCACCGAGCGTACCGTGCGTGGAAACGGGATTACGTCGCGGATGTTCTGCATCCCGCTGAGATAGCGCACAAGGCGCTCGAACCCGAGCCCGAAGCCGGAATGCGGAACGGTACCGAAGCGTCTCAAGTCGAGATACCACCAGTAGGTCTCGGGCGAAAGGCCCGCCTCGGTGATCCGCCGTCGCAGCACCTCGAGCCGCTCTTCACGCTGGCTGCCGCCGATGATCTCGCCGAGCTGCGGGACGAGGACATCCATCGCTCGAACGGTCTTATCGTCGTCGTTCAGCTTCATGTAAAACGCTTTGATCTCTTTCGGATAGTCGGTCACGATCACCGGTCCGGAGTACAGCTCCTCGGTGAGGTATCGCTCGTGCTCCGACTGTAGGTCGGCTCCCCAACTCGGGCGATACTCGAACCGCTTGCCGCTTTGCTCGAGAGCCTCGATCGCCTCGGTGTAGGTGATTCGCGTGAACTCCGAGGCAAGCAACTGCTCGAGCTCGGCGATCAGCCCGGGGCGAATGCGCTTATCGAAAAACTGCATATCCTCGGCGCTCTCACGGAGCGCCGCCTCTATGAGGGCTCGAATGAATCGCTCGGCGATCTCGATGTTTCCGTCGAGGTCGCAAAACGCCATCTCAGGCTCAATCATCCAGAACTCCGCGAGGTGGCGACTGGTGTTTGAGTTCTCGGCTCGAAAGGTAGGGCCGAAGGTGTAGACACGCTCGAGGGCGCAGGCGTAGATCTCGGCGTTCAACTGGCCGCTGACGGTGAGGTATGCCGGCTTTCCGAAGAAGTCTTCGCTGTAGTCCAGCTCGGTTTCCTGTGATGCGATGCGGTCGAGCGGCAGCGTCGTAACCTGGAACAACTCTCCGGCACCCTCGGCGTCGCTCGCGGTCACGATCGGGCTATGCAGATAGTAGAAGCCGTAGTCCTGGAAGAAGTTATGGACCGCCATGCTGAGTGTGTTGCGCAGCCGCGCGACCGCGCCGAAGGTATTGGTTCTCGCGCGTAGATGGGCGATCTCGCGTAGATACTCAAAGCTGTGACGCTTTTTCTGCAACGGGTAAGACTCGGGCGGAGCCTCGCCGATAACCCGCGCTGCAGAGGCCTGCAGCTCCACGCTTTGGCGCCCGCCGGGGCTTTCGGCCAGAACACCGTGGACCTCGAGACTCGCTCCGGTTTGTATGCGCTCAAGCTCGGCTTCAGGCACTGGTGTGTCCTCGGAGAAGATTACCTGCAAATTGCTCATGCAGGAGCCGTCGTTCAGCTCAACGAAGGTCACCGATTTGCTGCTGCGCTTGGTACGGACCCACCCGTGCACCGCTATCTCGGTTCCAAGTCCTTTCCCTGCCGCCGCGTCCGCAATGCGTACGGTGTTTTCAAAGCTGAACTGCATGCTCTCTCCTCCGGTGTGCGGTATCGCCTACCAGTAGCACACCTCGAACTACGCGTCAATCAAGCCCTGGGTGCGGCCGGGGCGCGGGCCCGTGCAGCAGCTACTGGTAACGACGGTGGGCTTTCTATTATAGTGTGCGGTAACTACGAAAGGAACTACTGAAATCATCATGCCGGAACAACAGTCCCACAGCAAAACCAGCGATCTTCGTATCGCATCGCTCGCACCGCTGGTGCCGCCCTCACAACTGAAGCAGGAATACCCGGTTCCTCCCGAGACAACCGAGCGCGTTGCCGAGAGCCGCCGCGTGATCGGGTCGATCTTGCGCGGAGAGGATCCCCGGCTGCTCGCGGTGGTGGGGCCGTGCTCGATTCACGATCCCGCCGCGGCGCTGGAGTACGCAACGCGACTCGCGGAGTTGCGCGAGGAACTGTCCGAGACGATGCATCTCGTGATGCGGGTGTATTTCGAGAAACCCCGCACCCGACTCGGCTGGCGAGGGCTCATTCTCGACCCGGCGCTCGACGGAACCGGAGACATTCAAACCGGGCTGCGTACCGCTCGTAAACTGCTGCTTGATATCGCGGAACTCGGGCTCCCGACCGGCTCGGAAATGCTCGACCCGATTGTTCCACAGTTTCTTGATGATCTGTTATCTTGGGCCTCGATCGGCGCGCGCACTACCGAGTCGCAGACGCATCGCGAGATGGCGAGTGGGCTTTCTATGCCGGTGGGGTTTAAGAACGGCACCGACGGGAGCATCGAGTCGGCGGTAAACGCCTTTTCATCCTCGATGCACGCGCACAGCTTTATCGGTATCGATCAGCACGGCCTAACCTGCGTGTTGAACACCACCGGGAACGAGATGGCCCATGTCATACTGCGCGGCGGGCGCGGGGGGCCGAACTACCACGATGAGCAGGTTGAGGACACCGCGGCCGCGCTTACCGAGGCCGGTTTGCCCGCGCGGATCATGGTCGACTGTAGCCACATGAACAGCCGACGCGACCACACTCGCCAGCAGAAGGTCCTGCGGTCGGTGGTCCGCCAGCGCGTGCACGGGCAACACGCCATTATCGGTTTTATGCTCGAGAGCAACCTGAAGCCCGGCAAACAACCGATCCCGGAGCTGCCGCAGCGGCTGGAGTACGGGCTTTCGATCACCGACGCCTGCATCGGGTGGGACGAAACCGCCGAGCTGCTACGCTGGGCCGCGCAGAAGCTTCGGCGATAAACGCCCCAGGCCGCCTTTGCAGGGGAACTCCGCCTTACGTTTATGCGTTGTAGGTACCGGCGCTGACGTTACCGCCGCTACCGGTCCAGTTGGTATGAAAGAACTCACCGCGCGGATGATCGGTGCGCTCATAGGTATGGGCGCCGAAGTAGTCGCGTTGCGCCTGGATGATGTTGGCAGGCAGTGTCGCGCTGCGGTATCCGTCGAAGAATGAGAGTGCGCTTGCGAACGCAGGCACCGGTATTCCGAGCCGCACCGCCTCCGCTACGACGTCGCGCCAGGCCTGAGCGGCGTTCTGCACCGCGTTCTGGAAAAACGGAGCGAGCAGCAGGTTTTTGAGTTTGGGGTTGTCCTCGAATGCTTTGGTGATTTCGCCGAGAAACCGTGAGCGAATGATGCAGCCGCCGCGCCACAACTGTGCGATGCTTCCGAAATCAAGCGTCCAGTGGTTCTCGTGCGCGGCCTCTCTAATCTGCATGAAGCCCTGCGCGTAGGACACGATCTTCGCGGCGTACAACGCTTGGCGCACCTTCTCGACGAACGCATCGCGGTTGCCGGTGAAATGCGCGTTCGGCGCCTCGAACTGGTGAGAAGCTTGGACGCGCTCGTCCTTATGAGCCGAAAGCGCGCGGGCAAACACGGCTTCAACGATCAGCGTTACCGGCACGCCGAGTTCGAGTGCGTTGATGCCGGTCCATTTGCCGGTTCCTTTCTGCCCGGCGGCGTCGAGAATGCGCTCAACCAACGGCGAGCCGTCGGTGTCCTTGAACTTCAAAATCTCGGCGGTGATCTCGATCAGGAAACTCTCGAGTTCCGTCTTGTTCCACTGCTCAAAAATGTCGCCGAGTTCTTCGGTCGGGATGCCGCAGCCTTTGTGAAGCAGATGGTACGCCTCGGCGATCAGCTGCATATCGCCGTACTCGATCCCGTTGTGAATCATCTTTACGTAATGTCCGGCACCGTCCGGCCCGACCCAGTCGCAGCAGGGGGCTCCATCCGGGGTTTTTGCCGAAATGCTTTGAAAGATATTCTTGACGGCCGGCCAAGCCTTCCGGCTGCCGCCCGGCATGATTGAGGGGCCGTGTCGCGCGCCTTCTTCACCGCCCGAGACGCCGGTCCCGATATAGAGCAATCCCTTTTGACCGAGGTCATGAGTGCGCCGAGTGGTATCGGGAAAGTGTGAGTTCCCGCCGTCGATTATGATGTCGCCTGGGTCCAGCAGCGGAACCAGCATAGAGATGAAGTTGTCGACGACGTGCCCGGCCTTCACCATCAGCATCACACGGCGTGGTTGCTTTAGTGACGCGACAAACTCTTCGATATCGTACGCCGCGGTTATTGTCTCGCGACCGGCCGCCGGACCTTTCATGAACTCTTCCGTTTTTGCCGGTGTGCGGTTGAACACGCTGACCGCGTACCCATGGTCGTTCATGTTGAGAACCAGGTTTTGCCCCATTACGGCCAGGCCAACTAGTCCGATATCCGATTTTGCTTTCATCGCTCCTGCCTCCATAGTATTCAGTAATGCAAGTTTCAAAGTATTTCGAAACACGACAAGCTACAAAAATCATTACCGGAAACCGGCTCTCCCGTCAAGCTTTCATTACCGGCGTCATTACCGGCACGCGTCGGCACCGTCGGTTGAAGCAGTGCTCGATAAGCAGTATTCTCGAGATAGTCATGCGCGCATGCGCGCACCGCGCGTGGCACACCAGTACCGAGGAACCGAGATGAGCACCAATGCGGTTAGCACCGAGCAAAAAGGAAAAGAAGCGGCCGGCGCGGCGTTGCGAGTTGCAACGCTGACCAACGACCACAAGAACGACGCGGTGAAACGGATCTCTGCAGCGCTTATGCGCGAGCAGAGTCGCATCGAGGAGGCCAACCGCGACGACCTCCGTCGCGCCGAGCAGGATCAACTCGCCGCTCCGTTGGCAAAACGTCTGCGCTTCGACCGCTCCAAGATCGATGAGCTTACTCCCGGGCTCGCCGAGATCGCAACGCTGCCCGATCCGGTCGGTCGCGTGCGCTCGGCGCGCGAGCTCGACGAAGGGCTGATACTTCATCAGGTAAGCACGCCGCTTGGGGTGATCGGTATGATCTTCGAGTCGCGCCCGGATGCCTTGGTGCAGATCGCGGCGTTGGCGCTCAAGAGCGGAAACGCGGTAATGCTGAAGGGCGGGAGCGAAGCCGCCGCAACGAACCGCGTGCTGCACGAGATCATCCGCGATGCGACTGCGGAGGCCGGCGTCCCGGCCGGGTGGATACAGCTGCTCGAGACGCGCGAGCAAGCGACCGAGATGCTGGCGCTGGACCGCTATCTCGACCTGATCATACCGCGTGGGTCGAACGAGTTTGTGCAGTGGATCATGCGATCCACGACTATTCCGGTTCTCGGGCACGCCGACGGGGTGTGCCATCTCTATCTGCATTCCGACGCCGATCTCGAGATGGCGGGTAAGATCGCGGTCGATTCTAAGACGCAGTATGTGGCGGTTTGTAACGCTATCGAGACGCTGTTGGTGCACCGTGACGCCGCCGAGCGGCTTCTCCCCGAGGTAGGCGCGCAGCTTGCCGAGGCCGGAGTAGAGTTGCGAGGCTGCGAGCACACGCGCAGGCTGCTCCCCGAGGCGAGCACGGCGAGCGACTCGGACTGGGCGGCCGAGTACCTCGACTACATCCTTGCGGTTCGTGTCGTGGACTCGCTCGAGGACGCCGTTGAACACATTAATACCTACGGTTCGGGGCACACCGACGGGGTGGTGTGCAACGACCGAGCCGTCGCCGAGCAGTTCATGAAGGGGGTCGACTCGGCGAGCGTGATGTGGAACTGCTCAACTCGTTTCGCCGACGGCTATCGTTACGGGCTCGGCGCTGAGGTCGGGATCAGCACCGCGAAGATTCACGCGCGCGGGCCGGTAGGGCTTGAGGGGCTGTTGAGCTATTCCTGGCGCCTGTACGGTTCGGGGCAGATCGTTTCGAGTTACAGCGGGGCCGACGCTAAGCGGTTTACGCACAAAGAACTGCCGACCGGGTAGGCCTGCGGCACGGCGGGACGACGATGTACGCCGTACGCCGT
>PUOW01000127.1 GCA_003552185.1 Spirochaetaceae bacterium | reverse complement strand
GGGCGTGCGCGCGGTGTTTCTTCAGGATTTTGTCGCAAACTTTACACTTGCCGGATACGCAACCTTAACATCTGCCGGCGATCTGAGGCTCAGAAGACTGTTAAGTTTGTGAAATCGAGATATGTAAAGGTTACAGCAAAATAAATAAGTACGCGCGCGCACGCGCCGCGCCGTGTAAGGGCCAAGCGGCACCGGCGCGGGCGCACGCACATATGCCTACACCGGCGAACCCGTGTCACCGTGCACGCGATTTGTCTCAGGCTAAAGACTGAGACGCATTCAGCCTTCTTACCGGGTAGTACCGGCGGAATCAAAGATTGCAAATTCAGTCTCGAATTGGAACTTTCGACCGATACACCGCGCGCGCAGAGTTTTGTATGTTTCGCGCGAAAACGAAAAGTCGTGGCGAGAGTTCGCCACAAGAAGGAGGAGAGATGAAGAAGGTTACCATTACCCTGATGGCCCTTGCATTCGTACTGGTCGCGATGCCGGTGATGGCCAACGGTTCGCCCGAACCACTCGCCGAGGAGAGCATCGACGTGAACATTACCGTGGCGCCGTACGCGGAGATCACGAACGTGGGTTCGGTTGAGATCGAGATCGACGGACCGGGCCAGGCGTCCGGCAGTGCCGAGTTCGACGTCCTTGCAAACTTCGAGTATGACGTTGACGTGGATAAAGACGGCGCCTTCGGTGATCTTGGGTATTTTGCGAACGTCTCCAAGCCGTTTAAGGAAGGCGAGGCCGGTAAGACCACGACCTGGACTCTCACTGTTAAGACCAACCCCAATTGGAGCGTAGACAATCTCGACTACGTCTTGGCCGACGAGTACAGCGGCGACATCACCGTCAGCGTAGTGCCGGGCTCACCGAAGTCTTAAGAACTACTGCACAACCGGAGCCCGCTGTCGCGGCCCGCGCTCGGCGGCACAACCTCGCGTGCTACCGACTGGGACGCCTCAGGCGGGCGCTTTTTCGTCTGCCGATCCGTCCGGTTCTCGCTCGGAGAGTACAAGCGTTGCGTCGAGTGTTCCACCGTCGCCGGTGCCCTTCTGCAGCGCAAGGCTTCCGCCGCAGGTCGTGAAGATTTGCTCCGCCACAACCGGGCCGAGCGCAAGCTCCTGCGCGTACGAGGAACCCCGCACATTAGACTCGAGCCGGAAGAACTCGGCGGCCTCGGAGGCGGAAAGAGCGAGCCTGTCGAGCTCGATGCTCACTCGTACTGCGGGATTTGCGGCGTCATCAAGACGGCCCACCGTTACCGCGAGCCGATCTTGCCGAAGGCTGAAAGAAGAGGCGAGGTCGGTAAACAGCGAAAGCGCTTTGCGCAGCAACGCGGCGTCGCCGCGCAGATACACAGACTCGGGCTTGAGCGTAGGGTCAACCGATAGCTCAATCGCCGGAGGATCAAGATCGAGTGTGGGCGCCGGGTTTGAGATCCAGCCCAGCACCTCGGCGAGCGCAACCGTACCGCAGATTGCGGAAGCGGTTTTGGAGCGCACAGCCGGCCCCGGCTCACCCCGCTGCGCCGCGGCGGGCGGGGGCCCGGCGGGGGGCGTTGTCGCGCGCGCCGGCGCCCCGGTGGGTGGGGTCCGGGCCGGCGCCCCGGCGGCCGGGGGCGCGGTGGCCGGCGACCGGCCGGCAGCCTCGGGGAGAAAGGCGCTAAGACTGCTGAGCTCGCCGAGCGTGGATGCGTCCTCGATCAGCCGCAGCAGCCGCTTACTGCTTCGCCGGAACAGCTCGACATAACTCTGCGGATCGTCGGCAAGGTCGCACTCCTCGATAATCAGTTGTGCCGAGCCGAGTATGCCGTGCGCGGGCGTGCGCAGTTCGTGTGAGATCATGCCCAGAAACCCGTCTTTCAGTTGATCGAGCTTGTGTAGCCGCGCGTGCGCCTCGCTGAGCTGCTGATGCGCCGACACGAGCTCCTGCGTGCGGTGCTCTACGGTCTGCTCCAGGCGGTTGCGGAGCGCCGCGATCTCCAGGTGGGTGGAGACGCGGGCGAGCACCTCTTCGCGTTGAAACGGTTTGATCACGTAATCGACGCCGCCTTCACGAAAGGCGCGCACCGTGCTCTCGCTGTCGCTGAGGGCGCTGATAAAGATGATCGGGATGCCTGCGCATGAATCGGCCTGCTTGAGCTCTCGGCAGACCTCAAATCCGTCGGGCTCCGGCATCATGATATCGAGCAGGATAAGATGGGGCTGGATCTTCTCGACGGCACGCAGCGCCATGCCCCCGTGTGGGAACGCGGTGACGTTGTATCCCACTTCCTCGAGCAGCTCGGTCAGCAGCTCGAGGTTGGCCGGTGTGTCGTCCACAATCATGACTCTATGCGGCCCGCCCGGTGCAGGCTTCATGTGCAGCCTCCTTGTTCGTGGGCGCCTTGTTCGTCGGCGCCTTGTTCGTGGGTGCCTTGTTGGCCCAGCAGCTCGGTAAGCCGGGTGTAATCGTAGGCTGCCGCAAGACGCAGCAACTCGGAGGCGACCTGGGGATGATCCGCCTCTATCTCGGAAACGAGGGTTTTGAACCGGCTCATGTCTCCGGTTTCAACCTGCAGCAGGAGCGACTCACGCAGCTCGGGCGGCAGCCCGGCGATATCGTCGGCCGTTACGCTCGCAGCTGATTCGCCCTCGTGATACAACACCGGGTCCTCGGCGTAGAGATATCGCAGATCCAGCAGTTGCGCGAGTGCCGCAAGCACCTGCGACTCCTCAAACGGCTTTCTAATGTACGCATCGGCTCCGGCGTTCAGCGCGTGCCGTTCGTCTTCCTCCAGGGCGCCGGCGGCTATTGCAATGACCGGGATGCGGCTGCAGTCTTCGCGGCCCTTGAGCTGCCGAGTTGCCTGGTAGCCGTCCATAACCGGCATGCGCATATCCATCAATACTGCGCTCGGCAGGCAGGTCTTGATCGCCCGCAGTGCGTCGCGGCCGTTCTCGGCCTCGCAGACCGAGAACCCAATGGGCTCGAGCAGGTCGCGCAGCAGCACGCGGTTGTCGCGGTTGTCGTCTACCACAAGAATGCGCGGCGGTTGTGTTCCGGGTTGAAGCCCGGTGACGCGGCGCCTGTCGAGCTCGGGTGCTTCCGTGGTTTCCGACGCGCCGGTGAGCGGCAGCGTAAACCAGAAGATACTTCCCTTGCCCGGGCGGCTTTGCAGCCCAATGCGGCCGCCCATCAGCTCCACCAGGCGCTTACTGATCGGCAGGCCGAGCCCGGAGCCGGTGCGCTCCACGCCGGCCGCCGACTGCATAAACATATCAAACACACGCGTGGTATCTTCCGCGGGAATACCGACGCCGGTATCATGCAGCTCAAACGCCAGGTACGGCGCACTGTGGTCAACCGGCAGAGCGTGCCCGGATGGGCGGGTGGCGTTGTTACCGTTGCCGTCGCCGCCGCGGGTGCCCCCGCCTTCGCCGGCCTCGTCGTCGTCGCCGCCGGCGGCATCGGCCATAAAGACGCGCACCGAGATCTCGCCGTGGTCGGTGAACTTCACCGCGTTTCCAAGAAGATTCATCAGAATCTGCGACAGCTTCGTCTGGTCGGCCGTTATGGTTCTGGGAACCGGGGCGGCAATCTCTGTTTTGAGCTTCACTCCCTTTGCCTCGACTCGCGGGCGAAACATGAGTTCGAGGTCGTGCAGCATGCGGCGCAGATCCATAGCGCGCGGGTCCACCGTCATGCGGTCGGCTTCGATCTTCGAGAGGTCGAGCACGTCGCTTATGAGGGTCATAAGGTGCCGGCTGCCGCGCGCTATGGTGCGCACCTGCTCGAGCTGCTTGGTTCCCAATGACGGCTCGCGCATCAGGATGTTGGAAAAGCCGAGAATGGCGTTGAGCGGCGTTCTGATCTCGTGGCTCATCTTGGCAAGGAAGGAGCTCTTCGCCTGGTTGGCGGCCTCGGCCGAGTTTCGTGCAATTCTGTCGCGCTCCGCCTGCCGGCGTTCGGTTACGTCGCGCAGCAACGCGAGCACGTGCCGGCCGTCGGCTCCGGCAATGCTCGAGAGCGAGAGCTCCACCGTCACGCTGTCGCCGAGCTTCGTGTGAAGCTCGAGCTCGAATGCGTCTATCGCGTATAACGCATCGCCCGGCCCCGCGGTAGACCGATCGCCGGCGCGGTCGAGCAGCTGATCGATGCCTGCTTTGTTCGCCGGCGCTACCAATACCTCGCCGAGAACTCTGCCCATTACATCGGCTTCGGAATAGCCCAACATGCGTTCCGCGGCCGGATTCCAAAACGTTACGCGGCGGTCGGGGTCAATCAGAATGATTGCGTCGCGTGCGCCGGCGGTGATCGCTTCTACTTGCTTGCGTTTCTCCTTCAGCTCGAGCTCGGCTGCCTTGTGGCGAGTGATGTCGCGCCCCACACCGTGGATCTCGGACAGTTCGCCTTGTTCGTCGAGAATGCCGATATCCTCCCAGGCGATCCAGCGCCATCCGGCCGTTGTCTGTGCGCGCTGTTCTATGTACACGCGGTGGGGAGGCTTGTCTAGTTGTTTCATCGCGTCCAGGGTGGGTTGCCGGTCGTCCTCGTGGATGAGGGGCGCAAACTCGCTGCCTATCAGCTCTTCGCGCGTTTTGCCGAAGGTTCTGCAGTACGAGTCGTTCACGAAGGTAAGGCGGTTTTGCATGTCGACGCGCACGATAAGGCTCTGCTGCGACTCCAGGATGCTCCAGAGAAACTCTTCGCGATTCTGGAGCGCCTCGTCCATCTCTTTGCGGTCGGTAATGTCTTCCAGAAACACCAGAAAGCGCCCGTCCTCCAGCTGCCGAGCGGCGATCGACCACCACCGCTCGCGCCCGTCTTGGGTGCGGTAGCGCAGCTCGTCAACAACTACTTCGTTAACCGAGTTGCCCCGAAAGCGCTTGTAGAGCCGGCCGAACTCGGCGTTTCGCTCGTTGCTTGAAACCAACCTGGCGGCGTGCGTACCCAACAGCCGCTTCTCGGGATACCCGGTTAAGCTGCAGGCGGTGGGATTGAGGTCTACGATAATGCCGCGGCGGTTTACGATCACCACTCCGTACGGCGCGTTTTGAATGTAACTCCGCCACTTCGCTTCTTGTGCCTGCAGCCGCTGCTCCGACCGCACCCGGTCGGTGATATCGAGCACTACGCCGAGCGTGCGCCGTGGCCGGCCGGCCTCGTCACGCGTGGTGTCGCAGCTTGCGTGTACGTACTTGGTGATTCCACTCGGTGTAACGGCATGCAGCACCAGGTTGTACTCGCTGCCGTGCTCGAGGTGCGCTCGAAACTGCCGGTCCATCTCTTGCCAAGACTCAGTCGTGAGATATTCCTGCAGATCTTGGTAGCGGCCGCTGAAGCTTTCCGGGTCGACACCGAAGATTGCAAACGCGCCGTCCGACCAGTGCACCGTGTTGCGTTGATGGTCTACCTCGTAGTAGCCCAGTTTTGCGATGCGCTCGGCTTCTTTCGCGAGCGCTTCGTGGCTCCGGCTTCGGTCGCGCGCCTGGATGAGTTCCTGGCGGTCGGCAACGCGTTTTCGAATATCGCGGAACACGCCGAGCACATAGCGCTCTTCACCAAGTTCAAAGACGCTGCGCAGGGTGTTGATTTCCACCGGAACGGTGCTCCCGTCGGCGCGCAGGATGCGTGTTTCAAACAGCATGTCTTCGTGTTGATTTTCTACCGCTTGGGTGAACCCGTTACGCACCGAGTGGTAATCCTCCCGGGGGTGTAGTTCGCTCTGATGCAGCCCTGCCAGCTCGCCGACCGGGCGGCCAAACAGTTCTTCCGCGCGATGATTGGCCATCTCGACGGTACCGCTGTCGGCGTTTGCCACTATCAAGGCGTCCGGTATCGAGGCAAACAGCGCCTCGAGCTGCCGGTGCGCCGACGAAAGCTCTTCCCGTAGCTGCACCTCGTTCTTTACGCTGCGAAACACCGTGGCGAAGTAGCCGGCCTCGTCGGAAAACGCGGTGATCTCAAACCAGTCGTCGAGAAACTCCGAGTACTGCGTGAGACGGGTGCTTTCGCCCTGCAGCGCCACCACGCCGTAGGTGCCGATCCAGTCGAACCTGCCGTGCTCAATGCCCGGGAGCACCTCGGTCACTCGCTTGCCGATCACTTGGTCGCGGCTGCGGTTCATGACCTCGAGAAATGCCTGGTTCACCTCAACAAAGACATAATCTACCGCACGGCCGGTTTCGTCGGTGATAATGCGGTGATAGGCAAACGCGTCGGGACCGGCTGTAAACAGCTGAAACTTTTTGTCGCAGAGTTGCACGTGCTCCCCCTATAGCCTACGCCGTGCCCAGTAGGGCGGGGCATACTTTTTCCTACCATTGTACACCTCGTACTTTAGTATGAGCTACGCCGGCACACCCGCTCCGGTGCGTTTCGTATCTCAGACTTCGGGAAGGCAGACCTCGAACTTTGCGGCGACCGCCGAATACCACTCCAAACCGAACAAACTCACTCAACATTAATACTTTTGCGGAATATCCGACGCACCGCGCACGCGCGTATCTTTCGCACATCGAACGGCCCGCAGCGCGGGGGTTCGCACTGCGGAGCGCCCGCAACGCGGAGCGCCCGCAACGCGGAGAGCCCGCGCGGGGAGCCCGCAGCGCGGAGTAAAGGAGGCGAACGGCAGGTAGCACAACACCATCGAACAACGCGGGAACCGGCCATGAGCGCGCGTCTGTAACGCGCTTCGCAGGCTGCGGTTTCACTCACCCTGCCCACGGCCCGTTGGGCTACGGCAACGCAGTACACGCGAGGCTTCAAAGAGGCGCTCGTAAAGATCAAACATCGTGGCCCGCCGTGGCCACACAAAGGAGAACAGACAATGAAAAAAGTTACCATTGCCCTCGCGGCTCTCGCATTGGCAGTTGCTGCGATGCCGGTTATGGCATACGGCTCGCAGATCGGCGGCACCCCGGAAGCTACCGTTGAGGTCAACATTCTCGTGTCGCCCTATGCCGAGATCAGCAATCTGCCGAGCTCGGTGGACCTGGTGGTTGAGAACAACCAACGCGCCGAAACCACGATTCTGTTCGACGTGCTCGCAAACTTCGCCTACCACGTGAACGCGGATATCGAGAACGCAGGCGATGCGCTTCTGCAGAACAGCGGCGCGCCGGCGCTTCAAAGCGGCGCGAGCGGAGCAGCCGGTGTTACCAGCGGCTGGGAGTACAAGGTCTTCATCGACCCCGACGACTCGGACACCCAAGGTCGCGAGTACCTCCTCGCAAGCGACTATCAATCGACCGTGACCTTCACGATCGTCGCCGACTCGAACCCCTCCGGAGGTGGAAACCCAGGTGGTGGCCCTCCCTTCACACCGCCCGGTCATAACTAAACCGATATACGCCAGGTGGCTTTCTTCACGCGTGCTGTGGTTCGCAGCAACCACCACGCGTGAAAGGCCGCCTGCCGGTCTCCTACCCCAAGATGTGCAGCGAGCTTTGCGGCGAACTCAACCGCTGAGTGCCTTGGCAGTCGCGATAGCCTTACGTTTGCGCGAGGCGGTGTACGCCGGTAGTTGGAACGCAAGCAGCGTGTCGCTCAGCACACCAAACCATTGCACCACTGTTTGGCGCGCCACCTGCGCGTCACGCGCAATGTTGCTGTAGTTGATGAGCTGTGCGTTGGAAGCCGCTGCGGTCTCCAGAAACCGAGCAAAGGCGGGCAGGTTGCGCGTAAGCCCCTCAGCGGCTATCTCCTCGGTTAGGTAGCGGTCCACATACGCTGCAAGCCCTTCTTCCGGATCATCCGCCAGGTAGTGCGGTGGGAGGAGCCCTGCGTTCAAAGCGCGCTGAAGGTCGAAGCCCGACGCTTGCAGCTCGTGCCAGGTGAACACGTGCATCCGGCGGTCACTGCCACGACCGCCAAGCAGCGACACCCCCGAGCGTTTGAGCGACCGTGCGCTCGATCCGGTCAGCAGAAACCGAATGCTGCGCTCCTCGATCATCAGGTGTACCTCGTCCATAAGCGCGGGGTTCTTCTGGATCTCGTCTATTACCACAACAGCATCACGGATGCCCCGTGCCTCAATCTCTTGCCGAATACGAGTAGGTTCCGACAGCGTGGACAAGAGCAGACTCTGATCAAGCAGGCTGAACACAGCGGCCGGTGGGGTACTCAGCCGGCTTCGAAGATACGAGCTTTTTCCGGTCTGTCGCGGACCGAAGAGAAAAACCGTACGTGACGAAAGAAGCTTCTCCAACTCGAGATCACGACGAATGTACCGATGACCGCTATTCAACATGGCGTTTATTATGAGAATTGCCAATACAGTTGGCGTCAATAACAGAACGGCAATCGGGCGTGAGCGAAATCCCGGGTTTTGCACCTGCGGCGACTATCTCCACGGCGTGGCGCGTATCCGCTGCACCAACCCTGAGTGTGGGCACGACTACTTCCGGCCGTTTTCGTGCAAGGGATTCTACCTGTGCCCCTTCTGTAGTCGAAAACGAACCATCCTTTTCGCCGAGCATTTGACCAAGGAGGTTCTGCTCAGCTTGCCGCACCGACAACTGGTATTCACCGTTACGATCGGCGCCTCTTCGCCGATGTCTCTCGTGCGTTTTGTGCCTGTTGCGTTTTGTGCCGGTAGAGGTCGTCGTGCCGCCCGGACACCACCGCAGCGCCACCTGGGTGCGGACTCAGCCGCCGGGCCAACTATCGATGCAGCGCTATCGATCCAGCGCCGCCTTGACCATGGCTGCGCAGAGCAGGGCGGCCCCGGCGATCTGCATGGCGCTGAGGCGCTCATCGAACAGGGCAAAGCCGAGCGTCGCGGCGGTCAGCGGCTCCGCGACGATCAATACGCCCGTGACTGCCGCCGGCGTGCGACCGACACCACGGTAAAACAGGCTGTAGGCAACCACCGTCGGCACCAGGACCAGAAACGCCACCATGCCGGCGCTGTCGAAGGCTGCGGCGATGCTCTGTGGTACGGCCACGATCACGGGCGACAGCGCGACGGCGCCGACCGTGAAGAATGCCGCCGTCACGGCCAGAGGCGGCACGCGCTCTCCCAGTGCCCGCCCCGTGAGCGCGATGCCGGAGAAGGCGAGGGCGGCCATGAGGCCAAGTGCCGCGCCGAGCGCAAGCTGGGAGACGGGTGCGTTTGTCTCCGGTGCGCCCACAAGCAGCAGCGTTCCTGCCGACGCGGCGATAATGCCTACCCACGGGATGGGCCGGTTCCGCTCACCAAGCACCACCCGCGCCGACAGCGCCACCAGCACCGGCACCGGGCACAGCGCCGTGAGTGTGGCGAGCGTTATGCCGGAGACGGCAACGGCCTGGAAATAGAACGTCTGATACAGGGCGATGCAAAGGCCGCCAAGGACGACGGTGCCTGCCTTAGGCCGCAGGCCGCGCCAATGCTCACGCAGCGCCGGCGCTGCGACGAGCAGCAGTAGCGGAGTCGCCAAGGCGATACGCAAGAGCGCCACCGCCATGGGTGACGTGTCCGTGCCGTCGTAGAGGAACTGCGACGCCGGTCCCACCGTACCCCAGAGAATGGCCCCGGCGAGGACCAGAATCAGTCCGCCGGCAGCGGAATTGTCGTGTGCTCGGTTTGCCATATACCCATCCGGTTTCGTGGTCACCTATTCTTGATTAATATGGAGGTGACATATGTCGATGGCAACCGTCGAATCACGTCTGGATCCTGCGGAGGTGTGTACACAACCTCTCCGATACGGAGCGCCGACCGGTATAGCATGACTTCCTTCGTTGATACGTCCACCCCAGCGGACGAGCCGGAGACTGAGGCGCACGGGCAACGGCGCGCAGGCGGAGCATGTCTTAGCCAAATGCTTCGCCAAATCATAGTTGGATATACCCCTCATGCGACGTATACTGAGTGTGTATGAAACGCACACAAGTTCTCTTGACGGAAGAACAGCAGCGAGAGATCAAACAGATTGCCCGGGCGGAATCGATATCTGCCGGTGCGGTGAGCCCGCTCGGATCAGGGTTGATGTCGTTCGCAGGCGAAAGCCGCCATCCCCCGGCTATCAAGCAGAAATCCGCAATTGCGGAGGTGGTTGGCGCAGTTGCGCGCGGCCGGTCGCGTGGTCCGCTCAGCGCCCTTTTCACCAGTCGATGTAGTTCTTGGAATTACACCTGAGCAGTACCCGAAACCGTTCGGTTTCAGCGGGATCAAGGTGAAAGTACAGTGCCCCGAAGCCTTCGTGGCGTATTAGTATGTCGGACGCATTTTACCCTGCTGAAGCCGCTACAGCCGATCTATGAGCTCGCGGGCGGTGAGTACCGTGACGGGAAGGTGTTCCCGGGCCTCCAGGATATGGGTGTCGCCGCTGATCAGGTGGATTCCAGGTCGGACCCGGGCAGCATTTACAAAGTGATCATCGCCGGGATCTTCGGGAATCCAGGTATCTGTGGGAACGTTCTCGCTGATCGTATGGAACCACGGCTGGATTTCCTCTGCTATCAGATACGTGATTTCCGGCTCGCTTAGTTGGAGCTTGGGATAGGCCAGGACTCGCAGGTATTCCTCAAGAATGGGATCTGTTAGCAGCGGCAGAAGCCGTCTCTCCAGAATTGCTCGGTGGATTGGGATCATTGTTCCCCTGAAGAGCAAAACGGAAATCAGGATATTGGTATCAAGAACCGTAAGCACGTCTGGCCTCGGCTACGATATTGGCCAGATCGTCCTCGGTTATGTCCAGGCGCGCAACCTT
>PUOW01000256.1 GCA_003552185.1 Spirochaetaceae bacterium | reverse complement strand
GCAGCCGTTGATGGAGCTGCGCGGCAAGGTGCTCGGCGTGGTTGGGCTCGGCCGGATCGGGCGCGCGACCGCGTCGCTTGCGAGGGCGTTCGGGATGCGGGTGCTGGGCTATAACCGGACTCCGCGCGCCGACGCGGCTCAGGACGGAATCGAGCTCGTGAGCCTCGAAGAGCTGCTTCGCCGATCGGATGTCGTAAGCCTCCACACCGCGCTCAGCGATGCAACGAAGCATCTCATCGATGAGAAGGCGCTTTCGCGGATGAAGCCGGGCGCGTTGCTCATAAACACCGCCCGCGGTGGCTTGGTGGATGACGCCGCGCTTGCGGCGGCACTACAGGAAGGACGAATCGGTGGCGCCGGGCTCGATGTACTCGGGCCGAGCGAGCCGCCGGAGCCCGGCAACCCGCTGTTGAGCGCCCCGAACTGCATCATCACGCCGCATATTGCCTGGGCGACGCCGGAGGCGCGCGGACGCTGCCTGCGGGAGGCGGCGGCGAACCTCAAGGCGTTTCAAGAAGGGTGGGCGCGGAACGTGGTCGCCGGGCCCGGCCCCGCTCACGGCACGACACGCGGCTGAGCGCCGAGTCCGCGTGCGTGGCACACGCGCACGCCGGCCGTGTGTGCCGCGCCCCTGCACCGGACGCGTAGCGGGGTGCTACCATCCGCGCGCCGAGCGGGCGCCCGCGCCGCACCCGCGCGCGCGGCGGGCCTGTGCCCGCGCAGCACGACCGAACGCGGCCCCGCAGCGCGTCGGCCGCGCGGGGCGTTAGCTCCAGCGTACCAAGCCCGGTACGAAGTCGTGTACCAAGGCGTCGTGTTTCGGGAGCACGCGGACCGCGTAGCCTTGGCGGCCGGCCCTGCGGCACTCGGCCTCAACGGCGTAGCGGCGCACTCCGTTTTGCTCGGCCTTTCCGATTACCCGCATCTCTTTGCGGTCGGGCCGTTCTATGTTGCCCTGCGAGTCTATGCGGCCGTGGTATAGCTCAACGCGCACTTCCTCCGGAGCGAGTTCGCCGAGGTGAATCTTCGCCTCAACCTTTAGGGTTTCTCCGACATGCATCTGGCGCGGATGCTTGCTTTCGATCTCGGCTACCTCGACACGGTCCCACTCGGCTCTGAGATGGTGCATCTGCTCCGCGAGCTCGCGCGCGAGTTTGTAGTCGTTCTTCGAGATGGTTTTCGAGTTCTCGAGCGCAGGCATGTAAAACCGCTCGGCGTACTCGGTCAGCATACGCGCCGAGGAGAACTGCTCGGCTACTTGCTGCATCGCGTCCTTCATCATACCGATCCAGGAACGAGGGAGTCCGTCGAGCCCGCGATCGTAAAACGTTGGGATGATTTCGTGCTCGAGGAGATTGTACAGCGCTTTGATCTCGATCTCGTCCTGCAGCTCTTCGTCCTCGTACTCCTCGCCGTTTCCAATCGCCCAGCCGATTCCCGGGTTGTAGGCCTCGGCCCACCATCCGTCGAGTACCGAGCAGTTGAGCGCGCCGTTGATCGCGGCCTTCATACCGCTGGTGCCGCTGGCTTCGAGCGGTCGTCGCGGCGTGTTCAGCCACAGGTCGGCCCCGGCCACTAAGTACTGCGCTATGTTCATGTCGTAGTTCTCGAGAAACACTATGCGGCTACGAATCTCAGGCCGGCTCGCGAAATGCACGATCTCCTTGATGAGATTCTTTCCCGGAATATCGTGCGGATGTGCCTTCCCCGAGAATATGATCTGAATTGGGCGGTCGTTGTCGGTGAGCAGCTTAACCAGTCGCTCGGTGTCGCGAAACAACAGCGACGCGCGCTTGTAGGTTGCGAAACGGCGCGCGAACGCGATTGTGAGCGTTGAGGGCGAAAGCACCTCGCGCGCCTGAACCAGCGTGGAGCCGGTTGCGCCGCGGGCGCGCAGCTGTTTCTCGAGGCGGCTTCGGGCAAACTGCACGAGGCGTGCTTTGCGCCGTTCGTGGGTGCGCCACAACTCCTCGTCCGAGATGCGGTCCATACGGCGCCAGATCGTGAGATCGGTCGGCTCGTCGTAGAAACGCGGGCCGAAGTAACGGTCGAGCAAGTCTACCATGTCGTGCGAGAGCCAGGTGCGAGTATGCACGCCGTTTGTGACGTGCGTGATCGGCACCTCGTTGAGCGGCAGCTCCTTCCAGATGCCGTGCCACATCTCGCGCGAGACATGACCATGGAGCTCGCTGACCGCGTTGTTGTAACTCGAGAGGCGCAGCGCGAGCACCGTCATGCAGAAATGCTCGAGCTGGTCGGTGGGGTACTCACGACCGAGCGCCATAAACTCGTTGAACGAGAGCCCGAGGCCTTCCGCGATACTCGGGAAGTACTTCTCCATGAGCTCTACCGAGAAACGCTCGTTACCCGCCGGAACCGGGGTGTGCGTGGTGAAGATGTTGGTCGGCCAAACCGCCTGAACCGCTTCCTCGAAGCTGAGCTTGTTCTGCAGCATGTGCTCACGAATACGCTCGATCGCGAGAAAAGCCGAGTGGCCTTCGTTCATGTGCGTAACCGCCGGGTTGATCCCGAGCGCCCGAAGCGCACGAATCCCGCCGATGCCGAGCAGGATCTCCTGACGAATCCGAGTTTCGCGGTTGCCTCCGTACAGCGTAGCGGTAACGCGTCGGAACTCCTCGGTGTTCTCATCGATGTTGGTATCGAGCAGATAGAGCGAGTTGCGGCCGATCCGGGCTACCCAGATGCGCGCAACCACCTGCGCGTCGGCCATCTGCACCGTGATCTTGACATCGTCACCGTTGTCGTCGGTACAGCGCTCAACCGGCATGTTGTACCAGTCGTTCTCGGGGTACGACTCCTGCTGGAACCCGTCGGCGTTGAGGTACTGCTGGAAATAGCCTTGCCGATACAGCAGCCCCACGCCGACGAGCGGCAGCCCAAGATCCGAGGAGGTGATAAGGTGATCGCCCGAGAGTACCCCGAGGCCGCCGGAGTAGATCGGAAGGCTTACGTCGAGCCCGTACTCCATCGAGAGATACGCGATGGTGTCCTCGGTGCTGCCGGTGTACCAGGTCTCGCCGTTTTTGTAGCGCTTGAACCGTTCGTACACCGACTGCACCGCCGCGACGTAGGAGTCGTCGGCCGCGAACTGGTCGAAGGTTTCCTGCGGCACCATGCTGAGCGTGCGCACCGGGTTCTGGCCCGAGGCCGTCCAGACGTCGCTGTCGAGCCGAATGAAGAGATTCACCGCTTCGTAGTTCCAACTGAACCAGAGATTGTGCGCGAGCTCCTCGAGCGGTTTGAGCGGCTCGGGGAGCTGCGGCTTGGCCGTGTAGGTAATAATGTTCATCTCGTGTTCCCGTTTCCCTCTTTTTGCTACTCGCCGCGACGGAGGTCGTCGTCGCGGCGGGTGCCTTGTGTTACGAGGTATCCCCAGCCGCCGGTTCAGTCCTCCGCGGCCGGCTCGGGATACTCATCGACGATCGTAATCACCGAGCAGCGGTCGCCGGTTGTCGGGAGTGCGTTGATCTCGGACGCTGCATCCAGAACGGCACGCTCGCCGGTTGTGTGAAGAATAATAACGACCGGGACGTAGGTAGACTCCCCACCGTTGGTATCGGCCACCTCGTCCTGCAGCACCGAGGCGATACTGATGCCGTAGTGCTCGAGAATCGAGGTCATCGACGAAAGCGCTCCCGGACTATCGCGTACCATGACGCGGATGTAGTATCGATGCGCGGTATCGGCAACGGGGTTATCCTCCGCAACCGGGTTCTTGCCGAGCATGTAGCCGAACTCCTCGAAGGTACGAGGGAGCACACCCGAGGCGATCGAGACCACATCGGCCGTTACCGCCGAGGCCGTGGGCGGGCCGCCCGCGCCGCGGCCGTAGTACATGGTGTGTCCGGTGACGTGACCGTACACGCTTACCGCGTTAAACGGCCCGGACACCCAGGCAAGCGGATGGTTGCGCGAGATGAAGGCCGGACGCACCCGCACCGTGATTCCGGAGCTCTGCCGCTCGGCGATCGCGAGCAACTTGATGAGGTACCCGAGCTTCTCGGCGAACTTCACGTCGGCGAGCTCGATCGCCTCAATGCCGTCGACCGGTATGAGCTCGAACGGGATCGCTTGGCCGAACGCGAGCGAGGTCATGATTGCGATCTTGTGGGCCGAGTCCAGGCCCGAAACATCGAGCGTAGGGTCGGCCTCGGCAAGGCCGTCGGCCTGGGCTTCTTCAAGAGCCTGAAGGTAGCTTTTGCGCTCGTTGGTCATCTGCGAGAGAATATAGTTGCAGGTTCCGTTCACGATCGCGTAGATTGCGTCGATGCGGTTCGCTACCAGACCGTCGTACAGGGCGCGGACGATCGGAATTCCGCCGGCGCAGCTGGCCTCGAACCCAATCGATACGCCTGCGCTGCGCGCGCGCTCGAACAGCTCCGCGCCGTGCATCGCGAGTAGCGCCTTGTTCGCCGTGACGACATGCTTACCGGCGTCTATTGCTTGCTCGATCACCGAACGCGCGGTCTCGATTCCGCCGACAAGCTCAATCACGATCTGCAGTTCGCTGTCGGCCATGACTTTGCCGAGGTCCGGCTCGAAGAGAGCTTCATCAAGTCCCGCGGCCTTGGCGCTGCTGTAGGTCTTAGACACGATGTAGCGTAACTCCAGCGGTGTTCGAGTTTTCGCCGCCAATAGCTCGCGATCGCGGGTCAAAATTTGCGCGGTTGCGGTTCCAACCACCCCGCAGCCCACGATCGCAACCGGTACCGATTTAGGTTTACTCATCTGCTGTTTCACTCCCGCGCGTATCGTAGTTGAGTGCTATACCACTGTCAAGCTTGCGCAGGGGCGCCCAGGGTCGCGACCGGCGTGTGGCCGGTGTCCGGCCGGTGCCCGGCGTCCCGAGGATCACTTGATTGTTTGGCGTGCCGGATTTACTCTTCGCGTATGAGTTCCGGACAATGGAGCGGAGCAGAATCACCGATGCGGTCGGTTTCTGAGCTGCTACGGTCGCCGGCCGAGTTTGACCTCTTCAGCGAGGGCGAGGTACCGCCCGACCGATTGCTTGAGCTCGGCGTGCACTCGCCGGTGGTGCTGTGGCGACAGCCCGATGAACGGCTGGTGGTCTGGGGCTGGACGCTCCTCAGGCGCCTCAGCGAGTTGGGGATCGGTGAGGTTGCGACCGTGTCGGTCTCGGGCGACGCGGCCGAGATGCTCGTGCTTGCGCTCCGCACCGAAGGGCGCGCGGGCGGGTACTCGTGGAGCGAGCTTGCGAGCATCGGCGCGTGCATGCGGCGCCGTGGGCTTGAGCGTGCCGACCGTGAGCTTTCCGAGTTGGTGATCGGCCGGCCCGGTAGCGTCCTGCGCGAGGCGGGCCGCTACGAAGCGCTGCCCGAGATTTTGCGCGCAGCGCTCCGCGACGGTTTGCTCGATCTCAAGACCGCCGAGCGCGGCGCCGGGCTACCCGATGCGGTGCTCGCCGCGTTCTTGGAAGGCGCCGCGCGACTGAGCTTCTCACAGCGGCGCGTAATGCTCGGTCTTTTGTATGAGTTCTGCGTGTTCGGGATGCGACCGGCCGCAGAGGTTGTCGGCCATATTCGGACCGCGTTCGCGGAACCCGACCCGCCCGCGGCGCTCCGCGCGCTTCGGTTCCCCCGCCTGAGCGAGCTCGAGCGACGCTTTCGCGATCTGCACGACAGCATCCTCACCGGGAGCGGCGTTGAGTTGCGGCCGCCGCCGAATTTCGAGGGCACGGCGTTTCAGGTGCGGTTTGCGTTCGAGACAAAGGCTCAGCTTCGAAAACGTCTCGAGGCCTTGGGGAAGCTGGAGTACAGGTGCGATGAGCTGTTTGAGTTACTATAAGACGCGCTTCACGCGCTTCTACGCCGAGCGCGCGGTCGCGGATCACGCAGCGGTTCAGCGTGCCGCCGAGCGGCTCGGGCTGCAGTCCGCTATCGTGATAGAGTCGCGGCGGGAGCTTCCGGAGGCGCATCGCAATGAGCGGACGCTCGTGGCGGTCCCGACGCGCGGTAATGCCGTCGATCGCTGCCCGGGGTCTCGAGGACACGTCTGCTGCAACTACCTTACGATCGACCTGTACGCCGGGTGCACGCTCGGCTGCAGTTACTGCATCATGCAGAGTTATCGCAACTTCGCGCCGCTGGTGGTGAACGTAGAGACCGATCCGATCGTGGCGGCGGTGCGCTCGATTGCCGCGGCCAACCCCGGGCGCCGCGTTCGTGTCGGAACAGGCCAGATCGGCGATTCCTTGCAGCTCGACCCGTTGTTCGAGCTGTCTCGCGAGTTGATCGAGGCATTCGCCGCCGAGTGGCGTATAGAGCTCGAGCTCAAGACCAAAACCGATTTCGTCGACCATCTTCTTAGCCTGCCGCAGAAAGGGAACGCGATCATCGCGTTCTCGTTGAACCCTCCGCAATTGGTGCGTTCAGAGGAGCCCGAAACCGCGTCGGTCGAGCGGCGGCTCGCGGCCGCGGATCGGGCGCTGCAGGCGGGGTATCGGGTGGCGTTTCACTTCGACCCGATCATCCGTGTTGCGGAGTGGCAGGCCTGGTACCGGGCCGTTGTCGAGCGTCTGCGGGAGCTGCCGCGGGAGCGGATCGCGTGGGTCAGCCTGGGCACGGTGCGCTTCACCACCGAGTTGCGCGACGCGGTGCCGCCGCGGCCGTATATGTTTGACGAGTTTGTGCCGTCGCGCGACGGGAAACTGCGCTACCTGCAGCCCGAGCGTGTTGAGACGTACCGCTACCTGCGCCGCGTGCTCGAGCGCGCGATCGGTAGAGTTCCGATCTATCTCTGCATGGAGAGCCCGGCGGTATGGCGGCGGGTCTTTGCCGACCGTTCGGCGACGCCGGTCGGCTCGTTGTTTGCTCCGCTTGAGCTCCCGGGCACCACCGGTTGGAGCGGAGGAAGAGACCGCCGGCCGGACGAGGGGCTCCCGATCGGGCGCGAAGGAGGCGAAGGAGGCGAACATGAGATCTCAGCACGGTAGACCGGGGCCGGGCCGATGCGGCCGGCACGGCGCACGCGGCCCGCGCGCCGGGCGAAGGGCGCGAGTGGTGGGGTTCGGCGTGGTTACCTCGAGGCTCGGGCTGCTATGCGCTAGGTTGGTGCTGCTCGCGTCGGTGCTCGCGACGGCGCCGGTCGGCGTGCAGGCCGAGGACTCGGCAGCGGCCCGCGTCGGCGATGCGATAGCGCGGATCGAGCATTGGGAGGGTGCGCCCGAGCTGGTGCGCCGTGGCGAGCGCGATCGGCTCGAGCTCACCGCCGATCACCGACTCAATCGCTACGACTACCTGAGAACCGCGAGCGGCGAGCGAATCGAGTTTGTGGTTCCGGCGGTGGGGGAGTGGTTTGCGCGCGTGACGCTCGCGGAAGACACCGTGTTGTACCTCGATCATCCCGAGCAGGGCGAGCAGGGCGAGCACGGAGAAACCAAAGACGGGGCGGATTTCGCGCGGCCGGTGGTGCTCCGGCTGCTCCGTGGGTCGCTGCGCCTGGAGGTTGCGGCCTGGACCGAGGAGCCGTCCGAGATCGGCGCCGAGCCGAGTGCGGGCGATGCCGCCGCGATTGTGGTCGACGCCGGAGCGCTTACGGTGATGGTGCAGGACGGCGAGGTAGGCGTAGAGACGTTTTCGAACGGTGCAGTGTTGGTCTGGGCCGACCGCGGATGGGCTCGCGTCAGCGGCCGCGCCGGCCCGGACGCTCCGGACGCGACGAACAACGCGAACAACGCAAACAACGCCGACGGCCGCGACCGAGCGGATCGGGCGGCGGGGCAGCAGCGGCTTGCGGGCCGAGGCCGCATGGTAGAGTATCGAGCGAGTCACGGGCTCCGCAACCACCTGACCGGGGAGGTTGGAGGGCCGGAAGGGCGCCGCGCCGAGGCCGAGCGTGACACGGCCGAGCGAGTGCTCGAGCTGCTCTCACGAGAGGAGGCCGCGTACCTTCAAGCTCGGCAGGCGTTCGACGCACGCTACCGCGAGTTACTCGAGCTGCGCCGACACTGGTACACCTGGATGCGCGCCGAGCGCGTGGGGCGTCGACCGGTGGTAGCCGACGAGAGCGCGCTCACCGAGATCCGCGATGTGTTACATGAGCTGCGGGAGCCCGCCGAGACCCTTGAGCGCTCGATGCACCGACTCGAGGTGCTCAGCCGGTACACGGTGCAGCCCGCGCCGCACCAGGATGCCGCGGCGGGCGAGCCCGCCCCCGGATTAACCGAGCTCATCGGACGCGTTGCGGCGCGCGACCGCTCGATCGTGACCGAGCGCCTCCATGTCGTGCGTCATCTGCGCGCCATTGTCGCTGAAGCCGATTAGCAGGTCGGCTAAAACAGCGTGACCTCGTCGCCGGCCGGTTTCTTCGGCTTCTTGATCTGCTCGAGGTACTGTTTCTCCTCGCGCTCGACGTCGGTGATCAAGGTACCGGTGATACGTTTCAGCAGCACGCGCGTGCTGGCGGGGAAAAACAGGATCTTGCGCCCGGTGGTTCCGCCCACATCAGACGACTCGATCTCGATATTCTCGGTCTCGAGGTAGTTCATGGCGAACGCTACGTTGCTGCGCGGGATGGTGGCCTCACCGTCGGGACTGGTGCGCAGTACGTGCGCGCCGCCGAACACCTTGGCGCGTAGACTGTTGCGCCGCGCTCCGAGCTTCAGCATCGCGTTAATCACCAGCTCCATGGCGTGCATCCCGTAGCGCCCGGTTTCGCTCATGATCGAACCGGAGTTGTTGTCGCCGGCGAGCATGAAATGATTGAGCCCGCCGATACCGGAGCTGCGGTCGTAGAACGCAACCGCTACGCAGCTTCCGAGGACCGTGGAGATGATAAGATCGTCTTTCGACGCGAAGTACTCACCCGGATGGATGATCACGATCTCGCGTTCAAACTTGTTGCTGTAGTGGCGATACACCGTTACTCGTTTCGGTCGCGCCGCGACCTTCGTTCTCCCGTTTTTGTCTTACGACCGGCTTCAGAATAGCGTTACCTCGCCCGAGCCCACACCACCCTCTACCTCGAAACCCGCGAGCTCTCCGGCGGTAACTTTGTGGGTAAAGATAGTAAACCGTTCGATGATCGACTGCAAGCGTTGGTTGCCAATTTGCCAATCATCGGCGCCGTGTTTCTCGAGGAGGGGCTGCATCTGCACGGTGGCGCGCTCGCGAACTTCCCCGGTCTTGTCCTTGATGCGTCGTAGCTCCGCGAGCAACGACTCAAGGTTGTCGAGATCTGCCCCGGCTTCGTCGAAGAGGCTCATGAACCTACCGGTGAAGACCGTGAACCCGGTGAGCGTTTCGAGTAACTCGCGCTCGGCTTCGTACAACTGCGCGTAGTCTTGCTTGATATCGGCTTGAAAGTCGCGCACCAAGCGTTGCTCGGCTCCGGAGGCGGCTTGGTGTTCGCGGAGCAGCTCGCTGGTCTCGGAGATGAAGCGCTTGGTGGCTTGTAACGAGCGGTCGACGTCTCGCTCGATCTTCTTGGTGAGACTGTTCATGCGCCCGACCGTGTCGGACATCTGCTGTAAAACGTGTTGCTTCGCCACCTCGATTCGTGATGCCACATCGATGCTGCGAAACCGCGTGATGATACGAGAGAAGGTCTCGAAATCGTCCTCGAGTAACCCAACATCGCGGAGCAAGCGCTTTGACTCGGCAGTGACCTGGTCTTTCATCTTGAGCGAGCTTCCGAGATCGCTGAGCAATTGTTCGATGAGCTTCGAGGAATCTTCGTAGAGAGCGTGCAGATCGAGGCCGTCCTGGGTAGACGAGTCGTGGACAAAGGCTTCTCTGTCGCGTTCGGCGGCCTCGATCGCGGCGCGGCAGGTCGCGATTTGCTCGCGGAACACCGAAACGCTACCCTCGAGCTTGCCTGCGACGTCGTCGAGTAGCTCGCCGCAGAGGTCGGGTAACAGTTGCAGAAAGCGTAGCTCGTCGAGGAGTTTGCGCTCGTCTTGCTCGTCGGTCACCTCCGAGAGTTCCTGCAGCGAGATGATCACATGGTCGATCGACTGCTTGATCACGTCGTGTAGCTGTATCTCCTCCATGATGCGGTTGAGCGGTTGCGTGACCTCTTCGGCTCGAGCGTGTATGCCTCGCACCGCCTCAACAACCCGGGTTACCCCGTCACGGAGTTCGTTGAAGCTGCGCTCGAGCCGTTCGCGCATCTGGGTTGATAGGCGGTCTTGAAACTCCGAGGTGTTCTGCAGCGACTCGCGAAACTGTTGAAACGTCTCGTGGAGCCCCGCGCCGCGCCGCGTGATCTCCTCGGTCAGCCGAATGGTGCTCTCCGAGATTCGCTTCAGCTCCTCGGTAATGTATGAGAACGCGCGCCCGGCCGTGCCGGACTTCAACGCCACCGTCATCGCGTTCAGCGACACGAGCTCCATCTCGATCGAGTCGTCCTTGATCTCGGCAATGTCGCTATCGAGCGCCGAGAGGTGGTCGAGTTGCGAACGCAGACGTTCGAGCAGTTGGTCGTCGGAGCTGTGTAGCTCCTCGAAGGAGTCAACTGTCTCGCCGATACGTTGCTGCGCGTGATTGAGGGTGTCGGCTATTGAGCGCCGCGCCTCGGCGCGCGCGGTCCGGCCGCGCCCGGCTCCCGAGGCCTCGAGGCTCGCGATCGTTGCCCGCGACTGCTCGAGCCCGGCGCGCATCTCGCGCAGAAGTTCCGGAAAACGACGCCCGAGCTGCAGGTAGGCGTTTTCGCTACGCG
>PUOW01000184.1 GCA_003552185.1 Spirochaetaceae bacterium | reverse complement strand
GGCACAATCGCTGCCGTCGTTGTGTTTGGGTATATCGCGATCATGTTATTCGCCGCCGGACAGTCGGCGCCGGCTGCGGCGATCACGATCGCGATTCTGCTGTGGGTCGGCTACAACTGCGCACCCGCCGGCGGCGGTTCAACGCGTTCGGCACCGAGGCGATGAAGCTGGGAGACACCGCAAGAAAGTCGAGCAACTCCGCCGTGATCCGCCGGCGAGCTTTACGCAGTTCGCGGATCGCACGCGCTCGGGTCGCTCGAGTAACGACCGGCCTGCGAATATGTGCGGCGTTGCTGTCGTGTATGGGAGCGGCGGTTCCGTTATCCGGTCTTGAGTATCCGCTCATAGAAGACCTCAGCACGCGAGACCCGTTGTTTCAGCAGCATCAAGACAGCGTCTCACGCTTCTATCGCGCGCACCGGCAGGGAGCCGATCCACCTCACCTCATGCTCTACCGCTATCGCCCCGACTCGAGCGACACCTTGATTTCTCTGGCCTCACGCTTCTCGATTCCCTACAGCTCGCTCGCGACGCTGAATCGCATCGAAGGGGCTCAACTGCCGAAGGATATCGACACCATTCTTGTCCCGAGTATTCCCGGTCTTTTCGTTCCCAGCGAGGCGGAGTCGTCTTTGGAGGTTATGCTTAGCGACCGAGCCGAGGAAGACCTCGACGAGGCGAACCCGGTCACGGTCCGCCTCGCGCGTGAGCACAACACCAAAGAGTTCGCGTTCTACCCGGGCGAGGACTTCACCCCCGACGAACGGCGCGCGTTTCTAAGCGTACTGTTTCGGCCTCCGGTTGAGCATATGCGCCTCACCTCCGGGTTCGGCTTTCGACGCAACCCGTTCACCGGCGGCAACAGCTTTCACGCCGGTGTAGATCTCGGAGCGCCGCGGGGAACGCCGGTTTATGCAGCTGCATCCGGGCGGGTTGTGGAGGCCGGTCGAAGTGCGATCTACGGCCGCTACGTCTTGCTCGAACACTCCAACGGATACGAAACGCTCTACGGCCATCTGGACTCGATCGAGGTGCAGTTGAACGAGCGCATATCTTCCGGTATGATGATAGGAAAGGTCGGCAGTAGCGGCCTCAGCACCGGTCCGCACCTTCATTTCGAGGTTCGGCTGCACGGAAGGCCGCGCGACCCGTTTCAGTTACTACCGGGAACCAGCCGATGAGACGATCCGTTCTACAAACACTGTTGCTTCTCGTAACTCTCGGCGCATGTGCGTCACTCGCATCGGCTCACGAAACGCTTCGCGGCCCGTGGGTTGAACCGGCCGCCCTCCCCACCGACTCGGAGCAGACCGTAGAGTTCTCGTTGCACACCGGTGAGATCGGGCGGCTCGATGTAGAACGCCATTCACGCTTTCTTGACGGAATTGAACTCGAGATCGAGATTCCCGAAGCGGTACGGCCTTACGCGGGGAGTTTCGCCATCTATATGATCGCGGCCGCCGAGACAACGCAAGACCGCGAACACGCACGAGTACACGGGGAACGGATCCTGTTTGAAACGCTTCCTCGCGGAAGACGCGTGTTTGTGTTGCTGCCGATGCATCCGGATCACGGCATGCGCGCCTCCGCCGATTCGCTGAAGGCCGGACGTCGAGTTACCTCCGACGATCTTCCGGTTGCGCTCTCGATTCGTCCGGTGATGAAGGGCCTCCCGGAAGGCGTGCGTGAGACCCGCTTCCCGGTAAAACTGCGCGCCGTGTTCCGTGAAGAAGGCGCGGCGCGGGTGGTGCTTGTGGGGCCCGACGGAGAACGACTCGATCAGGACGAGGAACACGTCGACGAGATTCTCGACGAGATCGAGCTCACGATCGGAGACCGGCGGCTCTCGAGTCTTTCGGAAGAGCTCGTGCTACCGGCCGGCCTGCACCGGGTACAGCTCACCGGTGAGCGCTACGTCGATCGCTCCGAGACCTTCGGGCTCGAGCGCGGTAGCGTCCGAACCGTGCATCTTACCCTCGAAGAGGAGACCGCCACGGTCGTGATAGACGCACCGATCGGCGTCGAGATGTTCCTCAACGGCGAGCGCGTAGAACGGCTCGATCAAGAGTTGACCGTGACACCCGGCACATACACCGTTTTGTTTCGCTTCGGTGAGTACACGATCAGTAGATCTCTCACCGTAGAAGCACAGCGGGACTACAAAATTTCGCTTTCTCTTGATATACTTATAGATGAAGACTAAAGCAATCTCGTCGCGAGACGATAATGAGTGTGTCGGTTGTTCAACGTAGTTCCCCTCCCAGTTCACTATGTTTTACGCCGATACCTTAATGGTTGACCGGTTCGCAAGAACCGGTCTTTTTTTTGGTGCGCCCGGCAGGGCGCACCGGTCCTGCGTTGCGGCCCGTGCGCGGGCGGCGCACAGGCCGGCGAACGGACGCGCTGAAACGGTGACGCGTCGGGTGCCCGATTCGATAACTCTCGCCACAGGCGAGTGTTATTTCTTCGATTGCTTGCGGTCGCGCTGCTTCCGACCGCCCGGGGAGCCCAGCCGAATGCTTGACAAAACCCTCCCCCTTCCGTACCCTAATCCTGTATGATCCTTACACAAAAGCGCCGAATCGTTTTAACGATTCTAGTCGTTGCCGTGGTAGTGGTGGCGGTCGTAGTAGGCACCGCTACCGGCATGGCGTTGGCGTCTATCCATAATGCAGCCGGTATCACCTCCGGTCCGCGCGACCACACTGCGCTTCCGTCGCAGCTGCTCGACAGCCGTGGCAGGCTGATAACCGAGTTCTTCGCGGAAGAAAACCGCACGCTCGTCACGATAGACGAGCTGCCGAACCATCTCATCTATGCGCTAATCACACGCGAAGACCAAACCTTTTTCGAGCACCGTGGTTTCAGTATTCGCGGCACGGTTCGGGCGGCATGGAACCTGGTAACCGGCCGCTATGTCTCGGGAGGCAGCACGCTGTCGCAGCAGCTCGCAGGGCACCTCTACGCCGATCGGCAAGAGTTCTCGATCGCACGGAAGCTTCGCGAGTTGTGGTGGGCGCTGCAGCTCGAGCGCAGCCTCACAAAGTACGAGATCCTAGAACAGTATCTCAACACGATGTTCTTTGGGCACGGAACCTACGGCGTCGAAGCCGCCTCCCGCTATTACTTCGGGCACTCGGCCGCCGAGCTCAGCGTCGCCGAGTCCGCGATGCTGGTAATACAGCTCGCGAACCCCTCGATGTACTCGCCCATCAGGCGTCCCAATGAAGCACGCCGTATGCAGCGGGTTATCCTCAACCGCATGGTAGAGCACGGCTACGCCACGCAGGAAGAGGTGGACCTATCGTTCACGCAGTACTGGAACGATTACGACTTCACGCGTGCAAGTAGCTCCACCGCGTTCTTCGATCGCGACGACCGCGCTCCCTACTTCAGCGAGCATGTGCGCTACCGGCTCGAGAACGAGCTTCTGCTCGGTGCGATGGACATCAACCGCGAGGGCTTCGTGGTGCACACCACCCTCGACCTCGATTTTCAGGCTCACGCCGACCGGCTCATGAGTCAAGGAATTTCGCGAGCCAACGCCGCGTACCAAGAAAGCCGTGAGCAACGCGTAGAGTACGGCGACGAGCTCGTGCCGGTTGTCGAGATGCTCTCGCTCGCGTTCGATATCGACAGCATCCGCGTCGGTGATGCCGCGCAACGCCGTCGCGCCCGCGAATACTATCAGGAAAGCCTCAACCCGGTACTCGACATGGTATCGCTCATGTTTTCACCCGGCGACAACGACGGCATTCGCCACGCCGGGCGGGTCGGCTACGCCGCGCAAGAGCGCCATCTGCAACGCTCGCAGGTGGAGGGAGCGCTCGTAACCATCGAGAACCGTACCGGCCATATCAAGGCGATGGTAGGCGGCGCCCAGTTCGAGTCGCGCAACCAGTTCAACCGCGCGGTAGACGCGCGGCTGTTGCCGGGATCGGCCTTCAAACCGCTCTATTACGCAGCCGCGATCGAGAACCGGGCGATCACGCCTGCAACCATGATCTACGACTCCCCGGTGGTTTTCTGGAACGACGACGGCTCACCATACACCCCGGCAAACTTCCGAGGCGAATGGCACGGCCCGGTGCTGGCTCGACGCGCGCTCGCAACCTCAATGAACGTGCCGTCGCTGCGTGTGCTCGAACGCGTAGGGTTCACCGATGCGCTCAACACCGCGGCCGGCTTGCTCGGCATCCCCGAGCGCGAGATGGTAAATCGCAACCTTGTCCGACGCTATCCGGTAGGCCTCGGCGTAGCTTCGGTATCGCCGCTTGAGATGGCACGCGCGTTCTCCACCTTCGCGAACGAAGGCCAAGCGGTCGAACCGATCTCGGTTCGCTACATTGAAGACAGGCAAGGTCAGATAGTGCTCGAGCACGAGCGCGAGGTTCGCGAAAGCCGACGCCGGCGCGGCGACGAGTTGCAGGTGGTGTCTCCTCAAACTGCGTATATTATCACCGATATGTTGAAATCGGCGGTCACCGACGGCACGCTGCGCTACGCGCGCGCGATGGCCGGCGGCTTCGACGACATTCCGATGGCGGGCAAAACCGGCACCACGCAAAACTGGGCCGACGCCTGGACGGTCGGCTACTCGCCGTATTACACAACCGCGGTATGGTTCGGGTTCGACCGAGGGGGCGGAAACTCACTCGGCGTCGACCAAACCGGCGCAATTACGGCCGGGCCGGTCTGGGGTCGCATGATGCGAGCCATTCACCAAGATCACGAACCGGTGGAGTTCGAGCGCCCCTCGAGCGGAATTACCGAGGTTGAGGTGAGCACGCGCTCCGGCTTACTGCCGCCCGAGAACTACACCGGTTCCACTCGTGAAGAGTTGTTCTTGGCCGGCACCGAGCCGCGCGAGTACGACCGCATGGAAGAGTTTCAGCGCGAGCAGACCACCCGTTTGGTCGACCGACTTCGTAGAACGGTTGACTCCGGGAGCTATTCGCTCGGGCGCAGCTTAGATGTACGCTTCGATCTCGAGATGGACCTCGATTTGAACATAGACCGAGCCGGTTCGCGCCTGAACGACGAGCTGGAGCTCGATCTTGATCTCGACAGCCGCCGAACTACGCGTGAGGAGCGCACCGAGAACGACGACGAGAGCAGGTTTCGGCTCGACGAACCGAGCTTAGAGGATCCGTCCGATTCGCAAGGCAATCCCTTGCTGGACTAAACCTCGCTTCGACGGAAGGGTGATTGCGTGCAGGTACGGATAGACAGCATCACGCTTAGAAAGCGCGTACGTCATGATCTCGGCGACCTCTCCTCGCTCAAGGAGAGTCTGCGGCAGCATGGGCTCCTCAACCCGGTCGCGATTACCCCGGACAACGTGCTGATTGCCGGTCACCGACGACTTGAGGCCGCGAAAGAACTCGGTTGGAACACGATCTCGGTACGGATCGTGGATCAGAGCGACGAGTCGGCCCAGCTCGAGATGGAGATCGAGGAAAACACGCAGCGCAAAAATCTCAGCACCGACGAACTCGCCGAGGCTTACCTCCGGCTCGACAAGCTCAAGAACCCCGGTTTTTTTCGGCGCATCTGGCTCGCGTTGCTCGCGTTTCTCAAGCGGCTATTTGGTCGAACATAGACCATCGGGGCACTCGCCAAGCACCGGCCCACCGGCCCACCCGCTCCACCGGCCCGCTCCACCGGCCCGCTATCCGCAGCCACGCGGTCGCGCGCTAACTCCAGATCTCGCTAAAGGTGTGAGGCGTCTCACAGTAACGGCAGACGAAGTCTTCCTCGCTGGAGCGGTAGAACTCGACCACCACCGGCTCAGCGTACTGCGGGTGCGAGATGCAGCCCGGGTTTTTGCAACGGATCTCGGCAAGGTTGTAGACGCGCGGCGGCATCCGGAGTCGATATTTTCGTTGAACCTGTTCGTTGGTGATCAGATTCAGCGTGCAGCCGGGCGAGATCGCCCCGAGCATCTTGATCAGCCGTTCATCGAACTCCGTCACATCCGGGAGCGAGATCAGACCTTTGTACCGCCCGGTCTGTTCCGAAGCAAACACCCCGTGCGAGCTCACACAGTTGAGCCCCAAGGTGCGTCGAATCTTGTTGACTTGATTCCAAATCGACTCAGGATTCTGCCCTACCGCGATATGGTCGATCACGATACCGTTTGAAACCGGCTTGATCCCGACCTTGTATTCTCCCTTCGGACGCGCTGCCGGACCCGTCTGCTCTTCCACAAAGTCGTCCGAGAAAACCGGGCGCGTCTGCACCGCGCCGCTGAAATCGGAACCCAGCTGCCCCGCGAGCAGCGCGATCTCGATGATACGCGTGTAGTAACCGTTTACCGACTGTTGATCCCATGCGTTTAGCGGGAGTTGATCGAGGAATGAAGGGATCACGGGTGTTTCGCGATGGCGCGGCAGCGGGTGAAAGAAACGCACCTCTTCCGGTACTCGAGGCAGGAACTCGCGGCGAAACGTCACCGCGTCGCGCAGCGCGGAGGCACGATCGCGGAGCTTCTCGCCCATACGCTCAAGTTGCAGGCGAGTGAAGTACCACAACGGCGCGACCTTGCGCTGAGACAGGTACTCCTCGATCGACGCGAACCGCCGAATCCGAAACCCGTAACTCTCCATAAGCCGGCTGTAGTGGTCCGGCATCGTGATCTCGGCCGGAGCAACGAGATCAACCTCCACCTCGCCGAACAGTCGCAACCCGTTTACCTTGGAGTGAACGGTTCGCCCGTGAAGGAGATCGCCCACGAGCGCAAGGTGAATATGCGAGCGGTCCCAGTCGAGCGCCTCAAGGAAACTGAACTCGTCTAGGAACTCCTGCGTCGGATGTTCGTGTCGCCCGTCTCCGGCATTAATGAAAGCCGGCCGGTGCATACCGTGGCTTTCGCAGTAGTCGCCGACCGCGTCCTCCAGCCACCGGCAGGTTCCCTCGTGCGGCGTCCGCATAATAAAAACCGAGTTCGACGAGTAGCCTGCCAACATCTTCACGGTATCGGTAATGCTCTCGCTCTTCGCAAACGAAGACCCGGCAAGACCGAACTCGTTCACCTTAGCCCGATGAAACTTCGCCGCGTTTCGAAACGACTCGCGCGTACGCGTTGAGTCCTCGAGAAAGATCAAGTACACGCCGAGCTCCGGATCGCCGACTCGATACGAATCGACCCGGTTTCCACCTTCCAGCGCCGCGCGCTTCAGGTTTCTTGTTTGCTCGTAGAGATACAACTGCTCGTCGATCGAAAAATCGTTGACGACCTGAATCGTGCGGCCCCGAAAACTATTCACTAGTAATGCTCCAAATCTGCTCGGTCGAGCGCAAGAACGCGGTCGTCGCGCCCCTGCACATACACTCTATTGCCGGCGAACATAATCACGCTGTCGGGCCGCACAGCCTCAGCCGAGCGTGTGCTCAACTGCAGGTCGCGATCGAACCGTCCGAGATACCACTCGCCCTCGGCCCGGACAATCGCGTAAAACCGGTTCTCATCGGTGCGCAGCACCAGCATGCTCTCGCGAGAAACCTCGTGATCGCTTCGCGCAAGAACCTGCATATCATCGGGACTCACACGCAACAGCCGAGTGCTGCCGTCGTTATCCGCGATCACGACCGCATCCTGATCGACCGTCTCGAATCTGCGCCCCCAAACCGGGCCGAACTCATCGAGATCATCCGCAGGCTCACCGGTATCGGCGACCACGCGGACCAAACTGCCCCGCTCGGCGCTTTCGCTGATAATAAACCACGCCTGTTCCGGCTCCTCGGGCTCCTCGGGCTCATCCGGCAACGCGGCAAGCTCTTCCTCGATCTCCATCATCTCACGCGTGTCGTCCGCGATCGCTTCTCGCTCTTCGCGAACGGTCTCGGTCAGCTCCTCGACCTCTTCCTCGAGCTCCGCGACCTCTTCGGCCCGCTCATCGAGCTCAACCTCCCGCTCGGTCAGTTCCTCGAGTTCTTCCTCTATCTCGGCGATCCGTTCAAGGTCGCGTTCTCGCAACTCGTCCATCTCCCGCCTGTCTTCGAGGTCTCTCAGCTCTTCGGTGAGCTCGTCCTCTCGCTCGCTCAACTCAGCACGATCGCGCTCCAGCCGTGCAACCTCACGGTCCAACTCCTCGATACGCTCCTCGATTACGCGCTCGAGAAACTCAACCATACTCTTGCGCGTCGCGATCCCGCGATCCTCTCGCGTGCGAAGCTGTTCGCGTACCTCCGCATCCAACAACGCATACGGACTGACCGCATCAATCTCGCCCGGACGGGCGTCGTCCGAGAGCGGGATCACCAGTTCGGTGCCACCGGGCCAATCGGAGTACAGTGTAGAGAGCCCTACCGAGTCTTCACTGAGATGCTCGAACACGATCGGCTTGTAGCGCTCTTCAAAGAACTCGAGTTCACCGCGAAACACCGCGTTGTAGATCGTAACGTACTCCGCGAGAAGTCCGGCATCGGCCTCGTTATAGTCGTAGGCGCTCTGCAGGTACCCCGAGATGATCAAACGAAAGTTATCGATGTGATCGACGCGGGCCTGTTCCGACAACAACATGATATCGGCATCAAGACCGGTGGGGGTTTCAGGATCTACGGCGTGAATTACGGTGTACACGCCGAAATACGAGAACTGCCCAAACTCGGGGGTGAACTGCTCTCCAATGGATAACCCGATACCGAGAATCTCGTCGCGAGTTTGCACGGCCTCGTGCGGTCCCTCGTAGTTCTGGAACTCAATCGGGGCGTCTATATACGGGGCAAGCTCTTCGGAGTCTACCTCCAAGCCTCCCGCCACCGCGGCGGAAAACAGAAAGCAGAGCATCAGTACCTTCGTCATACGGCACTCTCCTCGTGCGGCCAGTATACGCGATCACGGACGGGTTATCAATGAAAACGCCCGTACATCAAATGGAACCGCGCGCGCGAGCGCACATCACGCGTGAGCCCTCGCTCCGAAAGCCTCCCGAGCTCGTCGAGCGCTGCGCGGTGCGAATCGCTACCGTTATGCGACACCAGCCCCACGAGAGCCTCGAGCGCAGCAAGCTCGAGCGTCTCGGATCTCGGCTCGGCGCGCAGGTATCGTAACGTGCTTTGCAGCATCCCGCGCGAGGGGTCGGATCGCACTCGCGCAAATGCGTTCAAATACGCGCGTCTAACGGCTTGGTCGCGCTCGCCGGCCGAGAGACGCGCGAGCAATGCTGCGCTCGGTAGGTCTCCCACCGTCGCGAGAAGCGAAACCGCCTCGGCGCGGAGCTCCGGAGCCGTCGCCGCGCCGGAGCGCCCAGTGCTTTCGATCATCCGACGTAGAAGCATCCGGACGTGCTGTCGGCGCCCGCTCAGTCGCGGCTCTTCGATGATCTTGCGGAGCTCCCGCAGCGCTTCGCGCCGATCGGCAGTGCCGCCCTCGAAGAATAGCTCCTCCACATACAGCAGATCGAGCGGCAGCGACTCTCCCCGCACCGGCCCGTCTCCTGTCTCTCCGCGAGGGCGCGGTGCATCCCAGAAGCCGGTGAGCGCATCGTTGCCGCGCGCGCCATCCCACCCGCCGGCCGAGCGCGCCTCGGCCGGATCCTTCTCGAATACAAACGATCGCACCACCCAGTCTTCGGTCGCGATAAGAATACGATCGGAAGCGTCTATCTGCATGAGCTCGATCGCGCCGCCGCCGAGCTCCTCACGCCCCAGCACCGTTTCAGGCCGTCGATCCTCGCCCCCGGCGGCGGTTTCCGAGGCTATGGTAACCGCGTTCTGCGTCGCGGGCAGAACCTCGCACGCGCCGGTGACGGCAATAGCGCTTCTGCCGACCGCGTTATCCTCGGTTGCGCCGGGGACGCTCCCGACCGGCTCGCCGTCGGCGAGCCTCAGGCGCGTTACCGAGGCGTCGTCTGCAAGAGCAACCACGAGCCCGCAGCCCTCCTCAACGAGCACGTTGTGCGCGGCACCAAGCTCGCGCCGCCAGACAGTCTCGAGCCTCTCGTCGTAGCGCCGCACCTGCCCTTCTCCGCTCCACGCCAGCACCGAGCCGTCTCGGAGCGCAAACAGCCGTTTTGCCGGCTCCGAGAGCTCGGTCGCGCCG
The DNA here is from genome assembly GCA_003552185.1 of Spirochaetaceae bacterium. Taxonomy (GTDB): domain Bacteria; phylum Spirochaetota; class Spirochaetia; order DSM-27196; family SLAA01; genus B1Sed10-166. The sequence goes on along the minus strand of PUOW01000184.1, from coordinate 25,738 downwards.
AGCGACCGTCCGTCCTGATCCATCTTTACGACACGCGCACCGGCGGTGGCAACGTATATCGCACCGTCGGCGCCGATCACCGGCGCCGCGGTTATCTCGGTATCGAGCCTTCGGTTCCAGACGACGTGTCCCGCAGGCGTGAGGAAAACGATCCCCCCTTCGCCGAACGCGGTCACGATATTGCCGTCGGGAGTTATCGCCGGGGCCAAGATCTGTCCGCGCGCACGGTAACTAAACGCGCGCTCCCCGGAACGGTTGATCCCGACGAGCCTGTTGGGCGCCACCGAGAGAAGCACGATTCCGTCTCCGGTAAGCGACAGAACGCCTTCGGGCATTCGCCGAGTATCGTAGCGCCATCTGAGTCTTCCGTCGGACTCGAGCGCGTAGAGATACCGATCCTCGGCCGCGAAGTATATCGAGCCGTCGCTGTCGACCGCGATCGGGGTGCGGAGCGCGCCCCCGGTGGCGTACCGCCACTCACGAGTTACTTCGGTCCGTGGAAGCGCGGCTGAACGGTCGTTTGCCGGCACAAGCGCGGCCGTCAGGAGCATCAGCGCCGCAGCCGCAGCCGCAACCGCAACCGCAGCCGGGAGCAACGGCAACCGACCGGGTCGAGGAGCCGCTACGCGAGAGCGTCCGCTCATCCTGCACTCCAACTCAATCTCACAACCGTTTCGATCTCGGCGGTTTGAGGATAGAAGTCGTACAGTTTCACCCGATCGAGGACATAGCCGGCACCGCAGAGCGCTTTGAGGTCGCGTGCAAGCGTTGCCGGATCGCACGAAACGTACACAACGCTACGAGGGAGGTCTCGCAGCAGAGCCCGCGTCACCGTCTTGCCGAGTCCGTTGCGGGGCGGGTCCAGCAGCACAAGATCGTCGCCCTTGAAACGGTTTCGCGTCACCCAGTGCTCTACCGTGCTCCTCACGAACCGCGCCCCAGTACCGGCCAGGTTCCGCTTCGCGGTCGCCGCGGCGGCCGGATCGCTCTCGATCGCAGCCACCCGGCGAAAGCCGTCCGCGAGAAACGCTGCAAACACTGCCACACCGGCGTAGAGGTCCACCGCGCGCTCACCGCTCAACCCGATAATTTCTTCTTGTATCACGCGCTCGAGCATCTCGATGTTGTTCTGAAAGAACGCATGCGGGGACACCGCAAAAGCCTTGCCCGCGATCGGAACCTGCACCACGACCTTTTGTTCACCCAGGCCCCCGGTGTCCGTCGGCGCCGGCGCATCGGGTTGCCCCGGATCGCCGCGCCGCCGATCGGGTTGCCGCGCATCGCCGCGCTCCTCGACCGCAGCGATGCACCGCGCCGGCGACTCATTGGCCAAGCCTTCGAACTTCGGGTCGAACTTCGGGTCGTCACGCTGCAAACCGGCGCCGTGGCAGCGGCTCTTCGGCACTGCAAAGACTCGCACCGGCCGCTGTAGCGGGGCTTGTAGCCCGGCGCAACCCGCGGGGTCGGCGAGCAACTCATTCACCCCGTCGACCGCGATCGGACAATGAGCTACCTCAACCACCTCGTGCGAGGCGCGCTTGCGGAAGCCGAGTCCACCTCCGGCTGCGGGGTGCAGGCGAACTCGGCTCCGGTACCCGAGCTCCGAACCGCCCGCCGCCTCCACGAGCTCCTGTAACCGCTCCGGGCGGAGCCCCTGCCCGCCCACCCGCGCGAGCGTTTCGCAGAGAATCCGACGCTTGACCTCGAGCTGGTGCGCATACTCGGCGTGCTGGAGATTGCAGCCGCCGCAGACCCCGTACAAGGGGCAGGGAGCCTCGCGGCGATGAGGCGACGGCTCGAGGATGCGCTCCACCCGAGCGCTGCGGTACCCCTTGCCTTCGGCCGCGACCGAAGCTTCAACGAGCTCGCCCGGCAGTACCATCGGCACAAACACCACTTTGCCGCCGGGTCGTGCCAATCCGTCGCCGCCGGCTACGAGTTTCTCTATCCGCAACGGCTCGGTAAAAAAAAATCGCTCAAAAAGTCTTGATTCAGATTGCATTCACACCTAAAATCGGGGGATAGAGTTCCGCCCTAACCGGGGGCCGCCGCCGCACCCGGCTTGGGCGCTAAGGGATACTTTAGCACACTATGGCACGATCCTCCTACTCAGTTATGCGATGCGATCTGTTTCACCGAAGGAGCTGCGACACACTATGAAGAATGCGAACAAACTCGCGAGTATGCCGACGATCAAGCGCTTACCGTCGTACCTGCACGTTATCGAAGCCGCCGAGAAAGAAGGCAAAGAGTTCATCTCCGGCACGGTCATTGCCGACGAGCTCGAGCTCGAGCCGATACAGGTTCGCAAAGACCTGGCAATCACCGGAATCGTCGGAAAACCGCGAATAGGATTTCCGGTGCGAGACCTCATAGCCGCGATTAATCAGTTCCTGCGCTGGGACCGCGAGCATCAAGCCGTCGTTGTCGGGGCCGGTCACCTCGGCACTGCGCTTATCGGCTACGAAGAGCTTGCGCAGCGTGGCGTTCGAATTCGCGCTGCGTTCGACCTCGACCAACAGAAAGTCGGCAAGACCATAAGCGATGTTCCGGTATATTCCCTCGGGAGGCTCTCGGATAAGATACAGGAGCTGAATATAGACATCGCGATCCTCTCGGTACCGCCGAGCCACGCCCAGGCGGTCGCGGACATGATCGTGAAGGCCGGAATCCGCGCGATCTGGAACTTCACCACCGTGAAGCTCAAGCTGCCGCCGAACGTGGTGGTGCAGAAGGAAGATATGTCCTCAGGATATGCAATGCTCTCGGTCAAGATGAAGCAGGCGTTCGGCGAGCACGAGTAGCGGAAGCGCCGGCGGCGTAGCATACCACCACGCGATACCCCGACCCGTCGAGCAGACGGGTCCTCGTTTGTTACAAACGCGGACCGGCGGAGTCGGCCGGCGGCTCCACCGCTGCTGAGGCGCTACTTCGGCGCCGCCGCTGCCCCGGTGTCCGCCGCGCGACTGCTACCGCACGACCACCCGAAAGTAGCGCTTCTTGCCGGCGCGGAGCATCAGCGCGCCGTCCTCAAGCCAGCCTGAATCGATCGTGACCTCCGGGGATTCCAGCTTGCGGTCGTTTACGCGAGCACCGCCCTGCACAACCAAGCGCCGCGCCTCGGACCGGGAGCGACACAGCTCGGTCCTGCTGAACAGCTCAACAACATCGATACCACGCCGGAGCTCGTCGGCCGCGACGACCATCGAGGGGATCGCATCGATATCTCCCTCGTCTCCTGCTCCGAACGCGTTTCGCGCGGCTTCTCGGACTCGTTCGGCCTCGTGTTCGCCGTGCACAGCCTTGGTAAGTTCGAACGCGAGCACCTCTTTGGCCTCGTTTATCTCGGCATCCTTGAGGCTACCGAGCCGGCGCACCTCATCAACCGGCAGGAAGGTGTACAGCCCGAGGAAGCGCTCGACGTCGGCATCGGGGACGTTTCGAAAGTACTGGTAGAAATCGTAGGGTGAGTACACCGCCGGGTCGAGGAACACCGCACCTTGCTCGGTCTTGCCCATTTTCTTGCCGTCGGCGCGCGTTACGAGCGGGAAGGTCAGCGCGTATGTCTCGCCGGAGGTTACCCTTCGAATGAGGTCGATGCCGGACACGATGTTACCCCACTGGTCGTCTCCACCGACCTGCAGCACCACGTCGCGCTCTCGATGCAGCACAAGGTAGTCGTACGACTGAAGAAGCTGATAATTGAACTCGATAAATGAAAGCCCGGTCTCGAGGCGCTGCCGATAGGTCTCGAACGAGAGCATCCGATTGACCGAGAAATGCCGACCGATATCGCGCAAGAACTCGATGTAGTTGAGATCCGCAAGCCACTCGGCGTTGTCTACGAACTCGGCTTCCAGCCCCTGGCGCTCGAAAAACCCCGCGATCTGTGCTTGTATCTTGAGCGCGTTTTGCTGAATCTGCTCCACGGTAAGCATCTTGCGCATCTCGGTCTTGCCCGAGGGGTCCCCGATACGCGCGGTGCCGCCCCCGACCAACGCGATCGGCTTGTGCCCCGCGCGTGCAAGATGCGCCATCGCGAATACCGGCACGAGATGCCCGGCGTGCAGGCTCTCGCCGGTAGGATCAAACCCAACGTAGAACCGCACCGGGCGCTCCGACATAATGCGCTCGAGCGTTTCGAGATCGCTACACTGTTGAATGAAACCGCGCTCTTTGAGCTCTCCAAGGCCCGACGCCATCTTTTACACCCTCTTGTAGTTCTTGATCTCCGAGCGAATGCGTTCCGAAAGCTCGGCGACCGGAACGCGAACCTGCTCCATAGAGTCTCTCAGCCGCAGCGTAACGGTGCCGTCCGCCATGGTGTCGTAATCTATTGTGACGCAGAACGGAGTTCCGATCTCGTCTTGGCGCCGATACCGCCGGCCGATCGCGCCGCTCTGATCGTAAAACGTCGTGAAATCGTCGCGCAGCTCGCGCTCGATCTCCCGAGCACGCTCGGCAAGCCCGTCTTTCTTGACCAACGGAAACACGCCGACCGTGATTGGAGCAAGCTCGGGGTGAAATCGCAACACCACGCGCTTGTCGTTCTCGGCGATCTCTTCTTCTTCGTACGCGTCGGCGAGCACCATCAAAACGCTTCGGGTGAGACCGGCCGAGGTTTCGATAATGTAGGGGTTGAAACGCTCACCGGTGGCGTCGTCGAGATACCGTAAGTCCTTGCCGGAGAACTCTGCATGGCGGTTGAGGTCGTAATCGGTGCGGTTGTGAATACCTTCGAGCTCCTGCCAACCGAACGGAAACTCGTATTGAATATCGAAGGCCGCCTTCGCGTAATGCGCAAGCTCGTCGGGCCCGTGTTCCTCAAAGCGAAGCTTGTCGGAACGAATGCCGAGCTTCTCGTAGTACTGTATCCGCTGCTCCTTCCAATGCTCAAACCAGCGGGAGTCCTCGCTCGGGTTCACGAAGTACTGCATCTCGAGCTGCTCGAACTCGCAGGTGCGAAAGATGAAATTCTTGGTAACGATTTCGTTTCGAAACGCCTTTCCGACCTGTGCGATCCCGAACGGCAGCTTCAGCCGTGAGGTCTGCACCACGTTCTTGAAGTTGACGTAGATCCCTTGAGCCGTCTCGGGCCGCAGGTACACCTCGGAGCCTGAGCTCGTTGTAGGCCCAAGGTGCGTCTTGAACATGAGGTTGAACTCACGCGGTTCGGAAAGCGGGTTCCCCGCCGGGCTGGTCTTGGTACGACGGTTTTCTTCCGGCAGATGATCCCAGCGGAAGCGCTCGTTGGTAACGGTGTCCTCCACCAGCAGGTCGGCGAAGCTCTCGACATGCCCCGAGGCTTCCCAGACGCGCGGATGCATCATGATCGCCGCATCGAGGCCGACGATGTTGTCGTTGAGCTGCGTCATCTCGCGCCACCAGAACCGTTGAATACGGTTCTTCAGCTCGACTCCGAGCGGGCCGTAGTCCCACGCCGAAGATAAGCCGCCGTAGATCTCGGACGACTGAAACACAAATCCGCGTCGTTTACATAGCGAGATGATCTCGTCCATTCGATTACTCATATCTTATCTGTCCCCTTTTTTGGACCGGTTGCCGGCGGCTTCCTCGCCGCTTACAGTTTCGCTATCGCTGCATCGACGCGCGCGAGCGCACGGTCTGTTCCCAGCAGACGCAACGAGCCGATTAACGGCGGCGAGGTGCGCGATCCGGTAATCGCGACCCGCAGCGGCATCATTACGTTGCCGAGCTTGGTTTCATGTCGCTCGGCCAGCCTGCGGAACTCCGCCTCGAGTTGCTCGTCGTCGTATTGCTCCATCGCGGCGACCACCGGGCGAACCGCCTGCAGCAGCGCCTCGGTAGCCTGAGCATCCATCTTCTTGGGAATAAGCTCCTCGGCGTCGTAGTTCCCGGTCACGTCGGCGAGCAAGAACCTCAGCAACTCCGGAGCTTCGGATAGCAGCTTGAGCCGCTCTCGAACCAGCGGCACCGCGTTGCGCACAACATCGGCTTCGTGCGATTCGTCGGCACCCGGCCCGGGCCTACGCGACTCGCCCGCCGCGGTTGCGCCGCCGGCCGAGGCATTGCCGGCCGGTAGCAGTTCGGCCGCCTCGAGATACGGACGCATCAGCTCGAACAGGCGCTCGTCGGAACAGTCGCGAATATAGTTGCCGTTAAACCACTCGAGTTTCTTGTAATCGAAGACCGCGGGAGCCTTGTTGAGCTTCTCGATACTGAACAGCTGCTCGAGCTCGCGCAGAGTGAAAAACTCCCGTGAGTCGTCGTACGACCAGCCGAGTAACGCGATGTAGTTCGTTAAGGCTTCCGGCAGATATCCCTGTTTGCGAAACTCCACCACGCTGGTGGCACCGTGACGCTTCGAGAGTTTCTGCCCGTCCTTACCGGTAACAAACGGCAGGTGGCAGTATCGCGGCGGCTCATAGCCGAACGCCTCGTATAGCAAGATATGCAGCGGCGTAGACGAGAGCCACTCTTGCGCGCGCAGCACGTGTGAGATCTCCATCTCGTGGTCGTCGACAACGTTCGCAAGATGGTAGGTCGGGAACCCGTCGGACTTCAGGATAATCGGATCAGGCGAAAGATCTTTGTACTTACGTTTGACCGTGCCTAACAGTAGATCCTCGAACGACGCGGCGCCGTTGTCCGGCACCTTGAGCCTTACCACCGGCGTTATGCCTTCGGCGCGGTAGGCGGCGCGCTGCTCATCGTCGAGATTCCGGCAACGGCGGTCGTAGCCCACAACTCCGTCACGCGCTCCTTCGCTGCGCAAGCCGGCGAGCCGCTCGGCCGAACAGAAACACTCGTAGGCCTTGCCGGCGTCCAACAGACTCCGCACGGCCTTGTGGTAACGCTCGAGCCGCTGCGACTGAAAATAGGGCCCGTACGGCCCGCCTCGGTCGGGGCCCTCATCCCAAGAGATGCCGAGCCACTCGAATGTCGCGTAGATATCCTCGAGCGCTTCCTCGCTGTACCGTTCTTGGTCGGTGTCCTCGATACGCAGTACAAACGCCCCACCCTGCGCACGAGCAAACAGGTAGTTAAAGAGCGCCGTCCTCACGCCGCCGATGTGCTGTAACCCCGTTGGGGAAGGGGCATAGCGTACCCGAACCATCATATAGTACTCACTTCTCCGTGATTGCCGTTAGACGAGCGAACGCATTTTCGCCGCATTATAAGTCGCGGTGATTTCAGGGTCAAGCCGACCCATTCCGCGAGTTCCGCGAGTTCTGAGAAGACCGGGGCGACCCACTCGGCGAGCCCACCGCGCCGCCGGCCTCGGAGGGGTACCAGTCTGGGAATGCCCAGGACGACGCGTCTTGCAGCAGCTTCGCCATAACCAAGACCAAAAGATTGGAACGACTGCGCTCGAGTTGCTTCTGCCATTTCGCAGCGCTCCACGCGTTGCGCAACCGATTCAGCTCTTCCTGCACTCGCCGGGCAACCTGCTCGTCATGGCGGCGGTAACTCTCAAGCATATACGCGGTCAAAACCTGTAGCACCGGGTCCTTGCGTTGGTCGAGAAGCTCCAACAGTTCGCTCTTCGCATCTTCGTAAGACTCTTTCAGCATCAAGCCGAAGGCGTGGCCCCAGCGAACCCAGTCGCGGTTCTTGGTCTTGGAATTCCGGGAGAGTCCACCGAAATACTCGGTGATCGCGTCGGAGTCGTTGCTGAGCAGGTGCGGTATTCCGAGCTCCACCGCGAACTCAGCCACCAGCGACGGACTGCGCGAACGCAGGAACTCCTCGAGACGAGTAATTTTGTCGGGTTCGGATACGACCACGTATGCGTTTACCAGCAACCGAAGATGCTGCCGACGCAGCCGCTTGCGCTCGAAGACCTCTCGCTCGAGATACTCGACAAGACCATGCCAGTCTTCGCTCTCGAGCAGACCGAATAACCGCCAGTTCTTGGCAAAATACAGATTCAGGACGACAATAATAACGAGAAATAAAGCGGCTAAGTACCAGTTCTCAAGCCAGAATACCTGCGTGTACTGGGGCCCCAGGAAAAAGAACGGCAACAGGAACACAAACAGGAACGAGAACAGTATGATTAGATTGAACGCCACGAAGACGAGCTTAAACTTCACGGTGTTTTCTCCTATAATGGTAGAATCGTCAGTGTAAAGCAAATGAATGCATGGAGCAACGGGAGACGCGATGAAAGAGATTGAGCTACAGAGCATCGAACCCGGACGGTACTTCACCGAGCCGGTGTACCTCGACGACAAATACATCCTGCTGTCGCCCGAAACTCCGCTGCCGGAGGAGTTGCTCGAGCGCATTCGTGAATGGGGCTTCAAGAGCGTTCTCACCGACGGGGATCTCACCGAGCAGGCCCCGGATCCTAACGGGGCCGAGATAGCCGGGGAAGCGCCGCTGCTCAATTATCAGGCCGATCTCAAGGAACGCGAACAGCTTCAGGAAACTCGCAGCTTCTATCACGAGATACTCGAGTACACCGAGCAGCTGTTCACCAACTTCGTCTCCAAAAACGAGCTCCCGAACCGCGCGGTCTCCGAGAAGATCAAGGATTTGATCGAAGCGGTTCGGCGCCGGCGGAAGTTCATTCTGCGTCTTGCCGAGATGGAAAGCGGCAAGCAGAACTACGTGGTCGAGCACTCGGTGAAAACCACCATTCTCGCGATCGCGGTTGGAAATACCATGAAGCTTCCCACGCACAAGCTGATTGAGCTCGGCACCGCCGCGCTCCTCCACGAAATCGGAATGGTTCGGCTGCCTCCGCAGCTCTATATGTCGCAGAAAGAGCTCACGGCGCAGGAGCGCAAAGCAATCACCGCGCACACCATCCTTGGGTTCAAGATCCTCAAGCAGTACTCATTTCCGATGCCGGTCTGCCTTGCGGTGCTCGAGTGCCGCGAGAAGCTCGACGGGACAGGATATCCCCGGGGACTCACCGAGGAGAAGATCTCGGTCTACGCCAAAGTGATCGCGGTCTGCGGATCGTTTGCCGCGCTCACATCGCGCCGACCGTTTCGCCCTGCCTACCCGGCACACGCGAGCATTCTCGAACTGCTGAAGGAACGCGGGAAAGCCTACGACGAGACCGTGCTTCGGGCTTTGGTGGTGACGGTCTCGATCTATCCGATCGGCTCGTACGTACTGCTGGAGAACGGAGCGCGTGGTATGGTGGTAGACACCAACACCGAGGATGCGCGCGCCCCGAACGTACGCGTGCTGTCCGGTCCCGACGGGCGAATCTACTCCGAACCCCCGACGGTCGCCACCACCAGCTCGGAGTATCATATCGTTCGCGCGCTCAACGCCGAGGAAACCAAGGAACTCAACCGTCACCGCTCGCAACGAACGACGGGTTAAGCGAGTAGCAATATGGACAACAGCATCACCCTCTATTTCGGCACAGACCAAACCGACAACAACGCGCAGGAGATCGCGGTCGGCACGAGCACCGGTGAAGCACTCCGGGCCGGCGGATACATCGACAGCTCCGATTCACCGATAATCGCCGCACTTGTCAACAACGACCTTACCAGCCTGAGCTACCCTCTGGAGGTTTCGTCTCGCGTTTTCCCGGTAACGCTCAACTCCCCCGAGGGGGTGCGGGTGTACCGTCGAAGCCTCTGCTTCTTGCTCGCGCTCGCGACCTACACCGTGCTACCGGACGCCCATATGGTGGTCGGCCACTCGATCGGCGACGGTTATTACTACTACTTCCGAAATCGCGAGCAGATCAGTGAAGACGAGCTCGAGCGCATCGAAGCCGAGATGCACCGCTTGGTGCAGGCCGACCTTCCGATCGAGCGCACCGTGATCGGCTACAGCGACGCGCTCGAGCATTTCCAGGCTCGTGGCATGACCGACACTGCAACACTCCTCGAGCACCGCAATCACGCCAAGGTTGCCGCATACCGCTGTGGCGACTACCTCGATATAGCGCACGGGCCGCTGGCGCCGGCCACCGGTATGCTGCGAAGTTTTGAACTGCTCGCCTACAAAAACGGGTTTTTGTTGCGCTATCCCCCGGAGGAGCAACCCTACGCGTTGCAGCCCTTTGAGGATAATCCGCTTCTGTTTTCTATCTATCAAGAATACCGGCGCTGGGGCGAGGTGCTCGGCATCGGCTCGGCCGGCCGGCTCAACCGTCGCACCGTAGAAGGAAACATCAAGCAGTTCATCTGGATTGCCGAGGCCCTTCACAACAAGAAGATCGATGCGATCGCGGAGCAGATCGCCGCGCAGAACACCCGCGTGCGCTTGATTACGATCGCGGGCCCCTCTTCTTCCGGCAAAACCACCTTCGCCAAGAAGCTTGCGATTCAGCTACGGGTCTACGGCCTGCACCCGATCCCGATCTCGCTCGACGACTACTTCGTACCGAGGGAGCAAACGCCGCTCGACGAGCACGGGAACTACGACTTCGAGTCGCTCGGCGCGATAGATGTGGAGCTGCTGAACCGACATCTCGTAGCGCTGTTCGAGGGAAGTGAGATTCAGGTGCCGGAGTTCGATTTCAAGACCGGGAAGCGGCGCATAACCGAGCGCAGGCTGCGGCTTCACGACAACGAGATCTTGATTCTCGAGGGAATCCACGGGCTCAACGACGCGCTATTGCCTCGGATTCCCGGGGAGATGAAGTATCGGGTCTACGTCTCGGCGCTCACGCAGTTGAATATCGACGACCACACGCGCATCTCGACCACCGACAACCGCTTGATCCGCAGACTCGTCCGCGACCATCAGTTTCGCGGCCACTCCGCGCTCGACACGCTGCGTATGTGGCCGAGTGTGCGGCGCGGGGAAAACCGTAACATCTTTCCGTTCCAGAACAGCGCCGATGTCGCGTTCAACTCAGCGCTCGATTACGAGCTCGGTGTGCTGAAGTCGCACGCGCTCCGGATCTTGCTCGGCGTCAAGCCCCATCACGAGGTGTACCACGAAGCTACACGTCTGCAGGCGTTTCTCCACAACTTCATCGAGATTCCGGAGAAACACGTCCCCGCGACCTCGATCCTACGCGAGTTTGTTGGAGACAGCGGCTTCAAGTACTAATGCGGCGCCCCGCGCGCGCCGGCGCCGAACTCCCGGCCGCGCCTCGTGGGCTTCTCGAGCGCTCTCTCGAGCCGGCGCTTGAACTCAAAGCGCGCGACATCGCGCGCCCCGAATTGCGATAAATGACCGGTGTAGACCTGGCAGTCGACGAAATCGAATCCCTCGGCCACGAGGTAGCGAACCAGCGTAACAAACGCGACCTTCGAGGCATCGGCTTCGAGTGCAAACATCGACTCCCCGAAGAACGCAGCTCCGAGCGAAACGCCGTACAGCCCGCCGACAAGCCGGCCTTGGTTGTATGCTTCCACCGAGTGAGCGTACCCGAGCCGGTGTAGCTCGCGATACGCCTCGAGCATCTCGGGGGTAATCCAAGTTCCGTCCTGACCGGGACGAGGCACCGTCCGACAGTGCTCTATCACCGCATCGAACGCATTGTCGAACCGGATCTCGAACCTCCCGGCGTTTATGACGCGCCGCAGCGAACGCGGCACGCGCAGATTAGCCGGAAACAGAACGAATCGCGGGTCGGGACTCCACCACAGAATCGGGTCGCGTTCCGAAAACCACGGGAAAAGGCCTTGCGCATAGGCCGAGAGCAGCATTTCCGGCGAGAGATCGCCTCCGACCGCGACGATTCCTTCCGGACCGGCCTGCTCCAGCGGAGGAAACCGGTAGCGAATGTAGCGATCTCGATCTACGCCCTGCACACGCGCACCCGTTTACTCGTGATCGAGCGGCTCGGCCTGCTTCTCCGGACTCCACTCCACGACCTCATCGGCTCGCGAGATCTGTACCTCGCCGTCGACGAGATCGATTATCGCCTTTCCACCGTCCTGAAAATCGCCGAACAACACCGCGTCCACGAAGTACGCCTTGATACGCTCCTCGACGAGACGCGCGATGTTGCGCGCACCGAACTCGGGCGAGTAGCCGGTCTCGGCGAGCCAACGCACACACCGCGGTGTCACCTCGATCGCAACGTCTTTGTCGGCGAGCTGCTCTTCGAACTCACGGAGTTCTTTCCGCACGATGTCTTCGATAATCTCGATCTCGAGCCTGTTGAACACCACGATCTTGTCGAGACGATTGCGGAACTCCGGCGAGAACGCACGCTCTACCGCATCGCCGACCGCCTCGGAGGTGATCGCGCGTTCACCAAACCCGATCAAGGGCTTGCCGATCTCACGCGCCCCGGCGTTCGAGGTCATGATCAGCACGGCGTTTCGGAAATCGGCTTTCTTGCCGGTGTTGTCGGTGATCGTAGCGTAGTCCATGACCTGCAGCAGGATGTTGTAGATGTCCTGATGCGCCTTCTCGATCTCGTCGAGCAACACCACGGCGTGCGGGTTCTTGCGCACCGCGTCGGTCAAGAGCGCGCCGTCCTCGTAGCCGACGTAGCCCGGCGGCGACCCGATCAAACGCGAGACGGTGTGCTTCTCCTGATACTCGCTCATATCGAACCGATGCATCGTGACACCGAGCGTCTCGGCGAGTTGGCGAGCGAGCTCGGTCTTGCCGACGCCGGTGGGCCCTACAAACAGAAACGACGCAACCGGTTTCTGAGCGTTTCTAAATCCTGCCCGCGAGCGCTTCACCGCCTGCACAACCGCGTTGATCGCCTCGTCTTGACCGTACACCACCTCTTTGAGATCTCGCTCGAGGTTCTTCAGGCGGTCTTTCTCGGACACCGTGACGCTCTTGACCGGCACCTTCGCGATCTTGGAGACAACCGTCTCGACCAGCGCGTCGTTGATCTCTATCGTCTCGGACGCCTCGGTTGAGGCCTCGGCTTTCATGCGCGTGTAGGCACCGGCCTCGTCGATAACGTCGATCGCTTTGTCGGGCAGGTAGCGTTCGGTGATATACTCGGCCGAGAGATGCACCGCTTGGCGCAGCGCCTCTTCGGTGTAGCGAACATTGTGATACTCTTCGTACTTGGCGCGCAGCCCTTGCAGAATCTCGAAGCATTCGTCTTCGCTCGGCTCCGAAACCTCTATCTTCTGGAACCTCCTCGAGAGCGCGCGGTCTTTCTCGAAGTAGCGCTTGTACTCCTCATGCGTTGTGGAGCCGATACAGCGGATGCGCCCGCTCACGAGCGCCGGCTTGAGCAGATTGGACGCGTCCATCGCGCCGCCCGAGACCGCTCCTGCACCGACAATGGTGTGGATCTCGTCGATGAACAGAATGACGTTGTTCTTCTGCTCGAGCGCTTTCACGACCTGTTTGATGCGCTCCTCGAAATCGCCCCGATAGCGTGTGCCGGCGAGGAGCGAGCCCATGTCGAGCGAGTAGATCTCGAAATCCTGCAGGAGTTTCGGGACCTCACCGGCGGCGATGCGCTGGGCCAAGCCTTCGGTTATTGCGGTCTTGCCGACGCCGGGATCACCGAGGTGTATCGGGTTGTTCTTGAGCCTGCGGCACAACACCTGTACCGTCCGCTCGAGGATCTCCTCTCGGCCGATCAGCGGCTCGAGCGAACCGTCGCGCGCGGCCTGCGTGAGCTCGGTGGTAAACATCTCGAGCGGATCGCGTTTTTTGCGCCGAGCCCCGTCCTGCTCGCCGGCCTCCTCGGCGTCTTCATCGGGCTCGGTCTCCGGCTCGCCGTCTTCGCCGAACTCGCCGGCCGCGTTCGGGATACCGTGCGAGATGATCTCGAGCAGATTGAGCCTCGTGATCCCGGAGGTTTTGAGAAAGTAGGCCCCAAACGACTCTTTTTCGTCGAATATCGAGACGAGGATATCGCCGATATCCACTTCTTCCTTGGAGGAGTGCTCGGTGTGGAACACCGCTCGTTCGATGACGTTTTGAAACCCGAGCGACTGCAAGGGCTCACCGTCTTCTACGGTCGGCACCTGTTCGCTGAGGTGATCGTCTACCTGTGCTCGAATTGCATCGGGAGTACCGCCACAGGCCTCGACAATCTCGCGCGGCGACTCGAAATGCATCGCGGCGTACAACACGTGTTCCGGTGTGAGGTATTCGTGGCTGCGCTCTTTCGCCTCTTGATAAGCGGCGTTTAGTATTGCCTGAAGCTCCTTGTTTATCTTCATGGTATCAAACCTTCTCTATGGTACATCTCAACGGATACTCACGCTGTTTCGCCATGCGGTGTACCACCGCCACCTTGGTCTGCGCGATATCGTAGGTATACTGCCCGGCCTGGCCGGCGCCGCGCTCGTGCACGTTCAACATGATCTCGGTTGCGTCGAGCACGCTCTTGTGAAACACCTTGACCAGCACCTCTACCACAAACTCCATCGTGGTGTAGTGATCGTTGTGCAGCAACACGCGATAGAGATCGGGCACCTTGAGGTCGTGCTCCTGCCGCTGTTTAACCTGCTCGTCGATCGTAGGATGATCGGTACTAGGATTATCGGTTCCGGCCACGATTACGCCCTATAAGATAACTGAGTTTGCCGGTGCGAAGCGACGCTCCGCGTAGAATATACTGTTAGAACTGCAATGGGGCAAAATACCCGGCTTCGTCGCGGCCGCTGGTTTCCAGGTGGATTACCTCGAGCTCGAGCGGGATGTAGCGACGCCCAAAGTCGCTGTCTAGTGCCGACCGATACCGGAGACGATAGCGCCCGTCGTGCGCCCCAAGCATCTCGGCGACTACCGGCGATAGCCCCCTCGGCTGCGCGTGCCCGACAACACGTCCTCCGGTGAACTCCGCGAGGTAGGCCAGCTCCTCGTCGGGGGCCTGCTGAGCGATCATCAACGGATAGAATCGAATTCCGTGTGTACGAAGAAACTGTGCAAGCTCGATGAGATCGTACGTGCTGAACGCATCCTCGCCGAGCCGTCCGTCGGTTACGTATACGAGACTGCGCTTACGAGGCTCCCCGACGAGCTGCGACGCCGCAAACCGCACCCCGAGGTCGAAGCGCTCGCCCTCGCGGAACTGCGCCGGCTCGCCCCGCACGGCGTTTCGCACCGTAAGCGCTCCGGCCCCCGGCTCCGCCTCGAGCACCGGGCTGTCGGCGGCCGCCGCGATCGCCTGCACCCGCCCGCGGCCCGAGACCGCGTCGGCAAGTGCTTCGGCCGCACGGCCGAGCTCGTCGCGTCGCGGTTCGAGCTCGGCACGACGAGAGGCAAGGATAGCCACCTCCACCGTCTCGGCGGCCGCATCGGCCCACTCGAGGCTCGGTCGCGAGGCCGGTGAGTAGCGGTCCTCGGTGATGATGAAGTTCTCGGCCTGCAGACCGAGAATCGGGCGCCCGCGGCGGTCCTGCACCGTAACCTCAACCATTACCTCCGGAAACGCGTCGGAGTACACGCGATCGATACGCGGACGAATGCCGGCGTACAGTCGTGAGGCCGGCGACGCCACCACTACCTTGTTCGCCGCCTGATCGGCAAGCACGATGTTGCGATTGGCGTCGGGAACCGCCGCGGTGAGCTTGCCGATCTCGGTATCCAGCCGAAAGCGCCGCTCGGTGGTAACGGTGTCGAGCTCAAGAATCACTACGTCGTCACGATTGGCGATGAGTAGTCGGCCCTCGTCGTACTCCGACAGTGTTTCGGGCCGATTGAGCCCGATATCGCCGATCGTCTCGAGGTAATTGCCGCTCAGATCAAACAGCACCAGCTCTTCGCGCTCGGCGTCGGCCACGTACACCGTGTCACCGAGCACTACGATTCCGGTGGGAGCGCGCAGACCGCCGAACGCCCCACGAGAACGCCCGAACGACAGCAGGAACTCCCCGTCGGCGTCGAACTTCAGCACCCGTCTATTGCCCCAGTCGGTCACGTAGACGTTGTCGTCGCGGTCGATCGCGAGATACTGCGGCCCGAGCATCTCGCCTTCGCCGAGCCCGCGGGAGCCGAACGAGCGAACGCGCGAACCGTCCGGATTGAGCTTGGAGACCCGATGCGCGCCGAACTCACTCACGAGCAGAGACCCGTCGCCGAGCTCCACAACGTCGAACGGCCTATTGAAGCCTTCCAACCCCCCACGCAAGGTGCGCCGAACCGCGCCGTTGGCGTCCAGCAGCAGCACCTCGCCCCCGGCGTACGACGAGAGAAAAAACGAGCCGTCGGACCGGGGATGCACCGAGACCGGTTGCGCAAACACACTCCTCCCTTCGCTACGACCGGAAAACTCGGCGCTTATGAGGTAATCCTCGGCCGGTTCCAACTCGAACGCCAGTCCTCGGCGCGCCTCGAGCGTCTCGACCCAGGTCTGCAGCTGCGCGGTGCCGTCGCCGGCCGAGAGCAGAGCGTTCCATTCCGCGATCGCGGCGTCTTCGAAACCCGAAAAATAGAACGCTCTGCCGAGCCAACTACGCGCCGCGGTGTTCTCGGGATCGTGCGAGAGGACGCGATTGAACGACCGGATCGCCTCATTGTACCGCCCGTTGTTAAACGCCCGAACACCCCAGCGAAACTCTTCTTCGGCCGTTACGGCGTCTATCGTGACGTTTTCCTGTGCCTGAACCGCATGCGGAGCCGCGACCGGCGATAGGAAACCGATCACCACAACCCAAAGGGCCGCCCAGGTCGCCGCCCGAAGTCTGTACGCCGAGCTCATCCGCATTCCTCTCTCAAGCCGCGTGTTCACCCGTGCACGCGTTTGCCCGCGCCGGCTACTTCTTGTAGATGGCGCTGAATCTCTTGGTTGTCGGGCGCACCGATCAAGGCTTTTCGCAGTACCTCGAGCGCTTCCTCGATTTTACCACGCTTGTACTGAACCCACCCGAGCGAGTCTAGATAAGCCGGATAGCCCGGGCGGATCGCGAGCGCTCGACGGCAGTAATCCTCGGCGAGATCAAGCTTGATATCGTTTTCGGCCATCACGAAGCCGAGCGAGTTCAGGGCGGTGGCGTTCTGCGAGTCCATCTTCAGCGCCCTCTGAAGATTCGCCACCGCTCCGGCCACGTTATCCTGGGCGTGCAACACATACCCGAGCGCCGCGTACACCTTGGCCGATTCGTACCCGTCGTCGACGAGACGGCCGAACTCAAACTCGGCAAGCCGAAACCGCTCGGTGACCGCGTATACATACCCAACGATCATGCGCGCTTGGTACACGTACGCGAAGCCCATCTCGGAGGTGACGACCTGTTCGAGATACAACAGCGCTTCGTCGTAGCGCCCCAGATGGGTATAACAGAGCCCCAGGTAGTACGAGAGCTCGGGGTAGTCGTCGGCCTCGGGCTCGAGCGAAAGGAGTCGCTCGAGCGCGGCTTCATAGTCCCGATTCCGCAGTAGCCTGACAGCCTCGTGCATTGCTATACCCGCGCATTACTCACGAACATCGCCTCTCGATACGGCTCGTCCTGACGGTTGTTCACCGGGTTGAGAAAAATTGGGCTTACCGAGATCGCGCCGTGCGACACCGCGTGCCAATCGGTACCCGGCACTAGGTCGGTTTCCGCCGGACTTCCGTGCATGAAGAAAAACGTATCACCTCTCGGCACCGAAAACTGCGATAGCCGATCATGATATACCCGTACGCACGGGGAGGTGATCTCAACCGGTTTATCTACGCCCGGAGTATTGGGTGCGTTGATGTTCACGAAGTGCTGATCGTTCCACAACGAAACCAGCTCCTCAATATTACGAACGATGAACTCGGTGATTGCCTCGAAATGAAAGGGCGGTGTGAATGAGTCGACCGATGTGGCGATGCCCGGGACACCCATCAAGGCCGCTTGGCGAGCCGCGGCCGCGGTGCCGGAAAAAATGACATCGGATCCGAGATTGGGCCCAAGATTGATGCCGGAGATCACGACCTCGGGATGCACATCGAGGGCATCGAGCAGCCCGAGAATAACGCAGTCGGCCGGCATCCCGCCGGCGGCATATACTTTGTGGCCGACCTCGGTGAAGCGAACCGGCTCTTTAATGGTTATGCAATGCGATGTTGCGCTGCGCTCGCCCTCAGGCGCGAGCACCCATACATCGTGATCGGGATCGAGCGCTTCTTTGAGCGCTTTGATTCCCGGACTGCGGACTCCATCGTCGTTGGTCAGCAGTATCTTCACGTCTCCCCTCCCTACTCACGCTCAATGAATTAACACTCCTTGTGAAGGGGTGCAGCTGAACGTGTCCGGTGTTAATCCGAAGATACGCTCGTATTCCTCAAGACGTTGAGTATAGGCGGTCTCGGCACCTTCGTCCAGTAGCACCAAAGAGGAGAAGCTCTGGGGATTGCCGAGCATCTTTGCTCCGAACACCCCTTCGGTCTCACCGGAGCGCTTCACGAGCCAGTCGAGCTCGGGATAGGAGGCTTCGTAGAGGTCGCGCAGGCTGCCGTGGGAGCGTAGCATGAGCCGACCGAGGCGTGCCGGGTCTTGCAGTTTCAACGCGTGCGCGGTTTCGCGCACCCGTTCGATCTCGGCCACGATATGGAGACAGTGTCGCCGCACCGACTCGGCGTAACTCCCCATCGCCTCGTTGAGATCGTCGACCGAGAAGTCGCGCAACGCGCAACCGGCTTTGCCGTTGCCGAGCGCTTTCACACAGTCGCTCATTTCCTGCGCGCGGTCGACCACCTCGATATCTTCCGGAAACACCGGTATCTGGAGATCGGTTACCCGAAACCGTGCGCCGTTGAGGCGCAGCGGAATACGCGTGAACTCGAGCGTGCGCGCATCGATATAGACCGCACTGCCCGGCTCAGCGTAGTACGAGATGAAGAAATCGAGCAAGCCGTTGGGGTTACCGAGAAACTCCACCTCGGCGTTGCGCGCGGCGCGCACGAGCTGCAGCACCGAGAGGTCGAACTCCCGCAGCTTCTGAACGGCTACTGCGGTAGCAAGACCCACCGCGGTGGAGTACCCCAAACCGATTCCGCGCGGAACGTTGCCATCCACCGTGATGCTGGTACCCTTCAGCGGGCAGCCGACGCGCGCGAGCTCGATCAATACCCCTTTGAGATGATTTGCCCAGCGGTCTTCACGGCGAAACCGCAGGCCGGCGATCGTGGTTTTCTTGCGCTCGTTTCGCGAGACCGAGTAGAACCGCAACGAGTTGTCCACCCGTGTCGAGACCGCAACCTGCATGCGCCGCTCGGTGCCCATACCGAGCGCCATGCCGTCGCTGAACTCGGTATCGGCGCCCATCAGCGTAACCACGCCGGGTGCGGACACTACTACATCCGGGGGGACTCCGTGTTCCCGCTCGTGCGCGGTTGCAATGTCGGTCATGGTGAGTTCTGTTATGCTCAAAACGATTCTGGAGGAAGTTTAGCCTAAATCATCAAAACAATCAAGAAAAATCTAATTGCCGGATTCGTCCGGACCGCCGGTCGGCGGCTGCGAGCGGGCGGCGCGGGCGGGCGACGCGGGCGGGCGGCTGCGGGCGGGCGACGCGGGCGGGCTCCGGGCGACAGGTCCGCGGCCGGCGGACGAGTGCAACCGGTTCGAGCAGGTTCGAGTTGCGACTTGCGACTTGCAAAAGCCTCGGCGTCTCACGTACATTTGCGGTAGCATGGGTATCGCTATCTTACAGGCAACCGCGTCGGCAGTGCTGTTCGCGATCGCGCTTCCTAACGAGGTGTTTCCCTACGGGGTACCGTGGCTGAGTCTGCTCGCGCTTGCGCCTTTTTTCGTGGCGCTCGTGAGAACCGAGCGTTTGCGCGACGCCGCGCTGCTCGGTGCGGTGTTCGGCGCGCTCTCGACGGTGCTCTCAAACTACTGGCTGGCCAATTTCGGCGAGTTTGCGGTCTGGACGATCGGCGGCCCGACCGTGGGGTACATCGTCTATAACTCGATCTTGGCGCCTGTCTTGCGACGCCTCGCAGATTTTCCCACGCACCTCCGCCCGTTCGTCCTGGCCGCGGCCTGGACCGCGTACGAGTACCTGAAATCGATCGGGTTTCTCGGCTATCCCTGGGGGCTGGCAGGATATCCGCTTTCCGACTACCCCGCGCTCATACAACACGTCGAGATCACCGGCGCCTGGGCGCTCTCGTTCGTCGCGGTTGCGGCGAATACGATTCTCGCCGAACTCATCCTGAGCGCCGATACGAATCTGCGCCTACCGGCGACCGGCAGGGAAGTGCGCGCGGCGACGAGCGCGTTCACGCACGGCATTGCGTCTCGAAACCTCGACACACTCTCACCCGCACCGCGAATACACCTCCCGACGGCAGCCGCCGCGCGTTTCCACGCCCCGGCCGCCGTCGGCTTCCTCGCGTTACTTTTTGCTCTTATGGCCGGCTTCGGGTTCACCCGCCTCGAGACCAGTTTTCCCAAGATCGCCGAGCTGGAAACCGTGTTGGTTCAACAAGACACCGACTCGTGGGCCGTCGGCGCGGAAGAACGCGGCTTGCAACGCGCTCAGGAGCTTACACGCGCAGCGCTCGAAGCCGAACCCACCGCCCCCGAGTTGATCGTGTGGAGCGAGACCACGCTCAGGCGGTCTCTGCGCGAGCACCGCGATTACTTTTTGACTCGCCCATCGGGCGATCCGTTCATTCCGTTCCTTGGCGAGCTTGGCGTCCCGCTACTCACCGGCGCGCCGTACGTCGAGCACGACGAGGATTCCGGAGAACGCCGCAGCTACAACGCCGCGGTACTGCTCGATGAGCGTGCCGAGATCCGTCAGGTGTACGGTAAACGACACCTCGTGCCGTTTACCGAAGCGATTCCGTTGTGGGAGTACGCACCGGTTCGGTGGTTCTTTCAAGAGATGGTAGGAATCCACGGCGCCTGGACACCCGGACCGCGCTACACGCTGTTTGAGCTACCGCTCGAGCGGCAAGGGAACTCGGGCGAGCGCCTGAGGTTCGGCACCCCGATCTGCTTCGAGGACGCCTTCGCGTATATTAACCGCGAGTTCACGCTGGCCGGGGCCGACCTGCTGATTAACCTCACCAACAACTCATGGTCGGCGACCGACTCGGCGCAGACGCAACACTTCGTGGCTGCCCGCTTTCGTGCGGTCGAGAATCGACGCACGCTCGTGCGCTCCACCAACTCCGGGCTTACAAGCGTGCTCGACGCGCACGGGCGCGTTATTGCCGATATTCCGATGTTCACCGAGAGCTATCTGCGCACCGAGGTTCCGGTATACCGCCCCGAAGAGTTCACGATCTACACGCGCTTCGGGGATTATCTGCCGCAGGCGTTTCTTGCGCTGGTGGTGGTGGGCATAACGCTGCCGCTGCACAGCGAGCGCCGTGCCTCAGGTCTCGGCGGGCGCCCGGGCGGGCGCCGAAATAGGCCGCGGTGAGCGGCAGTTAGTTCTTGATGTTGTACTTACGCTTGAAGCGCTCGACACGGCCGGCGGTATCTACGAGCTGCTGCTTACCGGTGTAAAACGGGTGCGAAGCGCTCGAGATCTCGACCTGGAACAGCGGATACTCCTGCCCCTCGTACTCGATCGTCTCTTTGGTTTCGACGGTGGAACGCGAAAGAAACAAGGTGCCGGAGGCGGTGTCTTTAAATACGACCGGGCGATAGTTCGGGTGAATGTCTTTCTTCATAAGGTGCTCCTGATCAGTGCCTCTGGTATACTCACGTTGTGCTTGTATGCTTGGGTAGCGCGCCGTGCCGACACGCGTTAATCCCCGACGCCCGAGGTGTTCATCGAGCGCAGGAAGGCCTCATTATTCTTCGTTTTGCCCATCCTGTCAACCAACAGCTCTACGATCTCGACGTCGTCCATGGGATTGATCACCTTGCGGAGGATCCACATCTTCTGCAGCTCTTCATCGGTCAACAGTAGATCTTCCCGGCGAGTGCCGGAGCGTTTGATGTTGATAGCCGGGTAGAGACGCCGGTCGGCAAGCTTGCGGTCGAGAATGATCTCCATGTTGCCGGTTCCCTTGAACTCTTCGAAGATCACCTCGTCCATGCGACTGCCGGTTTCCACGAGTGCGGTAGCGACCACGGTGAGGCTGCCGCCGTCCTCGATATTACGCGCCGCACCGAAAAACCGCTTCGGTTTGTGCAACGCGTTGGAATCGACACCGCCGGAGAGAATTTTGCCGGAGGTGGGAACGGTCTGGTTGTAGGCCCGCGCGAGGCGCGTGATCGAGTCGAGCAGAATCACGACGTCTTTCTTGTGCTCCACCATGCGCCGGGCTTTCTCGAGCACCATCTCGGCTACCTGCACATGCCGCGTCGCTTGCTCGTCGAAGGTCGATGAGATGACCTCGGCCTGCACGTTGCGCTGCATATCGGTGACTTCTTCCGGTCGCTCGTCGATCAGCAACACGATCAAGAACACTTCAGGCTGATTCTCGGTAATGGCGTTTGCGATCTTCTGCAGAAGAACCGTCTTGCCGGTGCGCGGCGGCGACACGATCAAGCCGCGTTGCCCCTTCCCGATCGGGCAGAATAGATTGATCATGCGCGTGGAGGGGTCTCCCGAGCGCGTCTCCATGTTGAGCCGCTCGTCGGGGTAGAGCGGAGTGAGATTGTCGAACGGTATCCGTGTCTGTGCCACGCTCGGGTTATCGAAGTTTACGCTCTCAACCCGCAGCATCGCGAAAAAGCGCTCGCCCTCCTTAGGAGGCCTGATCTGCCCGTACACGGTATCGCCGGTCTTTAGGTTAAACAGACGAATCTGCGACGGGGAGATGTAGATGTCGTCCGGGCCGGGGAGATAGCTGTTTTGCGGAGAGCGTAGGAACCCGTAGCCGTCGGGGAGTATCTCGAGCGAGCCGTAGGCATAGATGGTGCCGTTCTTGTCGGTGTGCGCCTTGAGGATCGCGAAGATCACCTCTTGCTTTTTGAGCGCGAGGAGATTGTCCTGCGAGATACCCATACGCGACGCAACCGTGCGGAGTTCCTTCATATTGAGCTTGGTCAAGTCGTTGATGCTCAACGTTTTACTGTCGGCGAGTTTCTCGGGATCCGACTCTCCGGTGCGCATCGCCTGGAAATCGGTGGTGTTATGGCGCTTCTTTCCCGGGGCATTCTTGCCCCGCGGGTCTTTCTGTGGGCCGGCCGCGGCGTCCACCGTCGCAGGCGGAGCCTCGGCCTTTCCGTTCTCGTGAGCGGAGTTTTCGTTATGCTCGCTTTTGTCGTTTTTCTCGGACTTCTCGTTCTTATCTCGATCGTTGGAGTCCGAGTCTTTGATTAACGCCACCCGCACCTTTTTCTTACGCCCGGTCTTGCGCTCACCGCCCTCGCCCGATACCCCGTTTCCCTTTTCGCCGTTATCGGGTACGGATTCGCCGTCGGTGTTCAGCTCATTTTCGTGGTCGTTGGGTGTCGTAGCCATGCAAAACTCCAGTCTAAGTTGTTTATCATGAGAACACATCTGAGAATACGATCTTCGGCAGCCGTTGCTATTGTCATGTGAATAGTCGAGCTAACGTTGAAATGCGTTGTTTATAGTCGGGATGTCCTTTGCGGTACGCAGCTTTAACTATAGAGCCGCCCGCGTATCCCTGTCAAGCTGCGTCCCCCTTACCGAGGGCGCCGCCTTACGCCGTTTCCGTGTGCTGCCCCAGGGCCGCTACCCGCTACTGCGAGACCGCCCCCGGCGTGCTTTCCTTCAGCTGCTCGACCGGTGCCGCGAATATGTCGACCGAGGCAGCATTTCGGAGCATGCGGCACTTGCCTTCAAACACCACCCCGTCGGCGATGCGCAGCTTGCCCGCCTTCACGTCGCCATAGATTCTACCACTCGGCAACATCTCGAGACGATCGGTCGCGAGCACACTCCCGCGCACCACCCCGGCGATGATCACGGTCTCGGCAAATACGTCGGCCTCTACCTCGGCCCCTTCCTCGACATAGAGAAAGCCGGTAGAACGTATCTCGCCTTCGAACCGGCCTCGTATGCTTACCGAGTCGGTGAACTTCATCTTACCCTTGAACACGGTGGCCGCGCTTAAACGGGTGGCGGTACGAGGGATCGTTCGAAAGTCGCTGTCACGTGCCATTTTGCTTCCGCGTGTTACGTTGCACTGTGGCGGTATTGCTCAAAGTGCTTTTGATACTTTTCTTCCAGCAGCTCGAGCGTAAGCTCTTGAGACTTCAGTTCATGTCCTTTGGCGAGGAGGTCCTGAATCTCTTCCTCGAGTCCGTCGAGCGCTGCAAGCGTAGTCTCGGACTCGTGTTTCACCTGTTTCACGAAGGACTGTACCGCCTCAGGGTTGTGCGGGTCAAGCTGTGCCGCGGACTCAAGCACTTCTTTAACCGGCGCGCGCAAATGGGTGGTGAAATATACCAAGGACTTATTGAGCGTCTCGATCAACGCGATGCGTCGCTCACGCTGCAGCACTTGCTCCGAGAGCTCCCGGCCCCGCAAAACCGCTCGGATCCGCGCAAGCACCTCGGAAAAGTTGTACGGTTTGGTGATGTAGTCTTCAATGCCGAGCTCAAAGCCCTCGATCTTGTCCTTTACATCCTGCATCGCCGAGAACATGATAATCGGAACATGACGATACTCGGCATACTCTTCGTCCGCCTTGAGCGTCCGCGTCACGTCCCAGCCGGAAACCTTCGGCATGATGTTCTCGAGCATGATGAGGTCCGGCTCGAACTCTTTCACCTTTTCTAAGGCGACCTCTCCGTCGTGAGCCGTCTCCACCTCGAACCCCAACTTCGACAACATCACATCGAAAAACTCGAGGTTTATCTGTTCTTCATCGGCGATTAGGATCTTACCTTTCGGGTCCATACGCTCCTCGACGGCTCACTCTTTGTAGTGTCGTACGGGGTATTGTCCTACGGGAACTGCGTGGCTGTCAATTCACCATATGCCGGCGCTCAGCGGCGGATGCGCCAAACCGACTCTTTGAGCTCTCGGCCGGGGCGAAACACCACCACGCCGTGCGGTTGCACCTGAACGGTGTCGCCTGTTTTGGGGTTTCGGGCTTTCTCGCGCCCTTTGCGAGTGCGCACCTCGAACGTGCCGAACCCGCGAAACTCAACTACCCGATCCTCCTTCAAGGCTTCTTTGACCTCGTCAAAGAACAGGTCGATAATCCGCTGGATGTCCTTCTTGCTAACGTCGCATTCTTCCGAGATCGACTCTACAATCTCCGCCTTCGTCAGCTTTGAGTTCGACACGCCTTCTCCTCGCTACACCTGAACCCGATTCGAGACCTTAGACGATTAACGAGTTGAGCTTCTTCTGTAACCGTGACTTGGTTCGCGCCGCGGTGTTCTTGTGATACACCCCTTTACCGGCTGCGGTATCGATGAGCTTCGCCACTTCACGAAATCGTTGCTCCGCCAAATCTTTGTCTTTTGCCGCTATCGCTCGCAGGCAGCTGCGCTGTGCCGAGCGCACGCGACTGCGAATCGAGCGATTGTGAATTCTCGCCTTGAGACTCTGGCGGTGTCGCTTCGCCGCAGGTCCATGTTCAGCCAATGGTTATCTCCTTCGTAACAAATAACGTAGATTTCCGTAACGGTGGGTCAAGCTACCAAATAACTGTCGGCGTGTCAAGGCAATGGCCGGCCAATGGCCGCCACTGGTCCGCCCGCCGGTACCCGCCGCCGCGCGCCCCTTTCCATTTCGGCGCATTCGGGGTAGATTTGGGCTGTCTATGGGTAGGGTGATTTTTTTCGTGTGCTTGATCGCACAGTTGCTCATCTGGGATCTGTATTTCAAGGTTGCGACGCTTTTTAGCTACCGGGCGGTGCGCCGGCACATTAACCGCCGTGTCGCCGGTATGGCGCGTAAGCTGTTCACGATGGCCGATATCTACGCGGGCCTGCGTTTTGAGATCACATCGGCTGTGGATGGCCCTTTGCCCCGGCAGGCCTTGGTTGTTGCCAATCACCAGAGCCTCATAGATATCCCG
>PUOW01000289.1 GCA_003552185.1 Spirochaetaceae bacterium | reverse complement strand
TTACTCCACGTCGAGAATGAACTCCACACGTCGGTTCTTCCAGACCTCTTCGCGGTTACTGTGCGGCACCGCCGGGCGCTCACCGCCGACCCCAACGGTACTCATCTTGTTGCGATCGAAACCGAGAATGATGAGCGCGCGACGCACTTCCTCCGCCCTGCGGCGCGAGAGCGGTATCAGAGTTTGTTCCTGCTCACGCGGGTGCCGCGGGTCGTCCTCGTCGTAGAACACGTGAGCTGCATGCCCTTCGATCACGATGCTTCGGCTGTTGAAGCGCCGCAGAACCTCGGCCAGACGCCGCAACACGCGGAAGTTCTCTTCGATTGTGTCCCAATCGAGGCCGAACAAGTCTGCGGTGTTCGGCGGGAACTGAATGCTCGGGATCGAGATGCGCCACAGGTCGCCGTCGCGCATCGCGAGGATGTCTATCGGCACCTCCAGCTCGGTCTCGCTCATGAGACCTTGATCGTCCCACACTCTAAAGACTGCGGTGTAGCTTACCGCCGCCTGAACCAGATCGCCGTCTTCGTTCTTCCCGTCCCAGACCACTTGGCGATCCGGACGGCCTTCACCGCTGAAGGTGATGAAGCTCGGGCTGTTCGGCTCGAGAATCTCGAGCTCCCAGCGGTCGAACTCATTCTCGGTCTCGGCCTCGAGCGTGAAGGTGAGTTCATGCTGTTGGTAGTCGTCGGGTGCAAACGGAATCGGCGCAGCCGAGATCGAGATCTCGGGCGGAACATCGCTGATCGGCGGAGTGGCGTCAACCCGAATCGGGCCGACATCGGTAACCTCGGGCTCGTTCCCGTTGTAGTAGATCACGCGCGCGTCGACATAGTAATCGCCGTCATCGACACGCCTCCCCGCGTTGTCCTCGCCAAACCACGCCCACGACTCCAGCGGCGGCTCGGAGCGGATGCTTCGCACGATCTCTCCATCGGAGTCACGTACCTCGATGATGATCTCGCGTATGCCGTCCTCAGGCTCGTACTGCAGCCGCATCGGCACGCTTTCGCGCTCCTCGTCGGCTATCACGAGATCTATCCCGTCGGCGGTGTCCTGATCGGGCTCGCCGAGCTCGAGCTCAACCGAAGCCGGGCGTGTGTCTTTGATTGCGCCGACCTCATCGGATCGCCCGATGTTGCCCGCACGATCGACGCCTTCGAGATAGGCCGAGTACTCCCCGTCGGGCAACTCCTCTCCGTCTAGATCGTAGCCGTCCCACTCGAGCTCGAGCGGAAAGCGCGTAATACCGAACTCCTCGGCCGATACCCGCAGTTCTTCACGCCCTTCGAAGTACACAATCGCGTCCCAGTCGGCGTCCTCGTCGGCATCGATCGTCAACGAAAGCGAGTGCTTATGCTCGCCGCCGAACCACACCGGCTCGCCGGGCTCGGTCGGGGTCGGCAGCGTATCGAGCGTTACTTCGGCGTCGGGCGGCACCGTGTCGATCTCGAAGGTGAGCGCGTCCGAGACCGCGACGTAACCGGTGTCGTACTCGGTTGTGAGCTGCGCCTGGTACTCGCCGTCGGGCAGACGATTCCCGGCGTTGTCGCGCCCGTCGAACTCGATGGTTTCGGGCAGCTCCGAACCACCTTCCATCGAACGGAGGACCGTGTCGGGATCGCCGGCTGCGGCCACCTCCACCTTCCAAGACTCAAGTCCGTCGGTGACCAACAGCTCAGCATAGAACAGCAAGGTGTCCTGAATACCGGTATCTACCGGGGAGAAGGCCGGCACCTGATCACCAAGGTGAAACTCTACCTCCGCCGCGGTTCGGCTGAGCTCTATTGAGCGCGGAAGCTCGCTCTCGACCTCGTTCCCGGCACGGTCTCGGCCGATAAGGCTGTAGCGGTACTCGCCCTCGGGCGCGGGTTCGCCGCTACGGTCGTCGTCCTCGAGCCGATAGGTGCCGTCCCAGCGGACCTCGGCCGGCGGAGCGTCGTCTCCGGCTCGGTCGCGCGGGTTTGGATTGGCCCACACCTCGCGCCAAACCGGCTCCCCGTCGGCATCGGTGATAAGCCCCTCCCACTCGACTTCGGCACTCGCATCCTGATGAATGATTAACTCCGCGCGTCCGCTACCCTCGATCGGCGCGAAGGCGTAGTACTCGGCCTCAAGACTCGTGATCTCCGGCAGCGTGTTGTCGACCGTGACGTTGAAGGCGGGCGTAATCGCTACGTTACCGTCGTAATCGATAACGGTTACGTAGTAGGCATAATCCCCGTCCGGCACGATTTCGCCGTCGGGCCCGAGCTCCGATCCGCGATACGTTCCGTCCCAGACCAAGGTATCGGGAAGAGGCACGCTCGGTTTCTCGGCTCCGAAGAGGTTCCCGAAAAACCCGCGGCGCTCCTCCTCTACATCGCGTACCTCGAACACCATGTCGCCGTCTTCGTCGAAGATCGTGAGCCGGTACTCGACGATCACTTGATTGGTGCCCGGAACCACTACCTCGGAGAACGGCAGCTCAAGTTCCTGTTGGGCCGTCTCCTGGCCGAGGGGCGAGATGTACTGCCTCGGCTGACGCGGCATTCGGATTTCGGTGGGTTCCTCTTCGGCCGCACCGGCTGCAAACACCGGGGCGACGGAAAGAGCAACCAACAGAACTGCGGCGATTAGGGCCGACCTGGTTATTCTCAGCATCTTTGGTTCCCTCTCTTTCGGGCTTAACTGCTGCGACGAGCGCCGGCGCACGTAATCACCGACGACCGACGGCCGGGCGACTCCCGGCGACTGCCAATATCTCTAACTTCTTGTAACCTTTACGATATATAAGCCCCGTAGATACTCCAATATAGCATGAGGAGCAAGCAGACGCCAATAACATGTACCTTTCGTGCAACGAATACCTCGGTTAGCGAAGCAATACGAAACTGAGAGCGGTGTACTACTAGTGTGAGAGATCTAAGCGTAACCGAATCGTTGGATAGGCTGAAGACCCTGCCGGCCGCCGAGCGCCCGCGCGAGCGCCTGCTGCGCGAGGGCCCACAGCGGATGAGCGACCAGGAGCTCGTGGCGCTGCTGCTCGGCTCCGGCACCCGCACCCACTGTCTCGGCGCGCTTAGCGCGGCGGTGCTCGAGCTGTTCGATCGGCACCGCGAGCCGCCGCAGATCGAGGAACTGATGGTGCTCGAAGGGCTCGGGGCTGCCCGGGCTGCGACGCTTACCGCCGCGTGCGAGCTCGGCCGTAGACTGTATGTTCCGCGCGGCAGGCGAATTCGCGTGCCGGCGGATATCGTTCCGGTGGTGGGCCATTACGCCGACCGCAAGCAGGAGGTGTTCATCGCGGTGTCGCTCAACGGCGCGCACGAGGTAATCGCGTCGCGCGTGATCTCGGTGGGTTTGGTGAATCGCACCTTGGTGCATCCCCGCGAGGTGTTCGCCGACGCGGTGGTAGACCGGGCCGCGGCGGTGGTGGTGGCGCACAACCACCCCTCCGGACGCGTAGAGCCCAGCACCGAGGACCGCGAGGTCACGCGTAAGCTCGTGCAGGCAGGCGAGACGCTCGGCATTCGGCTGTTGGATCATGTGGTGTTCACCACCGACAACTACTACAGTTTCCTCGAGCACGGCGAGCTTTAGGTGCTACCCCTGTTGTCGCGCGCCGGTGTCGCGGGCCGGTGTCGCACCTCGGCGCGCTACACCGGCAGCTCGATATGCGGCACCGCGAAGCTCGAGTCGTGCTCGGCAGCTGCATTCAGCGCGGCGCCGCCGGCGATCACCGCCACACGTGGTCGCGACCACCGCTCGAGCAGCCGTCGCGCCGCGGCCGAGAGATCGGCTCCGGTAAGAGCGATCATGCGGTCACGGCGCTCTTGCCGCAGCGCGTCCGGGATGCCGTACAGCAAACGTTGCAGGTTCACTACACCCTTCTGAGCAGGCATCAGCGGGCGCAACTCACGACTCACGCTGCCGATGATCGCGAGCTCCACCGCACGCTCATCCGGTTCGAGCTCGGCGTGCCGCCGCAAGCCGTCGGCATAAGCTTCAAGCGTCGAGATGATGTTGGGGTCACGATACGACGCAAACGAGAAAACCCCCTCGAGCGCACGCGGCATCGCCGAGACGCCGTAGGCGCCGCCCTGCATTCTCACCCGCTCCCAGAGGAACCCGGTAGACAACGCGTGCGCCAGCACCTGCTCGGCCGGATACTCGCTGCTACCGAGCACGCTGCCGGGCACCGATCCGGCCACGTACGCCACGCCCGATGGAACCGAAAACAACTCGAGCTCCATGCCCTCCCCGGACGGTCGCCCCGGCTGTGCATCGGCGCGCGCGCCGGTGGGTTCGGCTACCGCGTGCTCGAACGCCCGCTTAATGCTCGAGAGCGCAGCAGCCTCCCCGGCATCGCCCGACTCCCCGGGCCGACGCGGTTCCGCGGGCTCTCCCGCTTCCCCGGCCTCACCCGGTTCCGCGGGGAGCGCGCGTAGCAAGCCGGCGAGCGTTCGCTCGGCCTGTTCGGCGAACTCGGTCGAACAGGTCAGCGAGAACGCGGATCTCGAGCGAGCTACGGTACGGCCGCGGATCGCGAGCAACGCATCGGATAGTTCCGCGGGCGCAGCGTCGAGATCCAAGCCCGTGAGAAATCGTAACTGCGTAATGCCTCGCCAGCGCTCCGAGAGCTCGAGCGCGGGAGAGAGTCCCCGCGCGCTGCGCAGAGCGGCGAACTGGTGGCCGCCCGGCATGACCGCCGACTGCAGATCGTTTCGCGACTCGAGCAGGAGCTCGCGAATTCTCTTCGTGTTGGTCAGCTCGGCTTCGGTCAGCAGACGCCGCACCAGCTCGAGCGCCTCGGTGAACTGCGTCTCGAGCGCCTTGAGCCGAAACGTAAGAAACGCCGCGGCCGGGCGCCGGCGAGGATCGTCTGCGCGCCGGTTTTCGTCGTGTTCGAGGCGCGCGTTGCGTGGGAGCCCGCCGGGGATCTCGGCGGCATCCGGCACCAAGACCGCGCTCACGTCGATATTGGCGAAAAACCCACCGGTTTTTAGCGCGAGCTCGCGCGCGACATGGTCGTAGCTCAACCCCGGCAGCCCGCACTCGGTGATCGCGTCGCTGAGCAACGGCAACAGCACCTGCAACTCTGCCGGAAGGTCGTCTATGCGAAACGCGAAATCGAGATACACGATGCCGTTGGTGAACTCCTCCTGCAGATACACCGGCACGCCCTCGAGCTCGCGCCGCCGGTAAGCGATGCGTTCTATCTCACGCGGAATGTCGCCTTTCGTGAGAAACGGCAGCTCGGCCAAGCGCTCCGGATCGTCGGGCTCCTGCTGCAGCGCGCGCAGCTCCTGCTGCTCCGCCTCGATAGCGGCACGCTCCGTCTCGCCGAGACGCGCGGCGCGCTGATCGAGCTCGGCGCGTTCCTGCTCACGCCGACGCTCGTCGAGTCCGGGCTCCGGCCGGATCGTAACGGTACTGCGATGCGGATTCTCGAGCAGGTAGCTCTCGATAAGCTCCTCGAACAGCCGCGGCTCGCGCTCGAGGCGCTCTCGCAGACGCTGCAACAGCGGCGTGAACTCGAGCGTCGCCGCCGGCTCACAGCCGTGCAGCCATCCGCGTAGACTACGGCGCATCAGCCGGAGCGCAAACGAAGCGCCGGTTTTGATCTCGCGGTTTCTGAACTCAACCCGCCGCAAGGCGCCTTCCACGAGCTCGGGCTCAATGCCCTGCTCGCAGAGCCGCTGCAACTCACCGAGCACGAGCTCCTCGATCGCGTCGCGGTTCTCGGGGTCGGTGCCGCGCATGCCTACCGAGAACACCAGCTCACGCAGCTCGGTCTCGAGCCCGCTCGGCGCCGAGAGGTCTTCCCCGAGCGGGGACTCCACGATCAGCTTCTGCAGCGGCGAACCGGAGTGCCCGAGTAGGATCTCGGTGAGAATCTCGAACTCCAAGGTGCGCTCAGGGTCGGCCCCGGGTGTCAGCAGCCAGTTGAGCGTGACCGAGGACTTTCGGGCGATCTGCTCGCCCTGCTCCACCGGATACGTGTCCTCCATGCGCCGCGGTTCGCTCCACCGCGGCTGCTCCGGAAGCTCGTTGTGCGGTTCGAGCGCCTCAAACTCCGACAAAAACTCCGACTGCAGCGCTTCGAGGTAGCGCTCGGTAGGAATGTCGCCGTAGAGAAAGACGCGCGTGTTCGAGGGATGGTAGTAGCGGCGATGAAACTCGAGAAACTCTTCGTAGGTGAGCGACGGAATCGCAGCCGGATCACCGCCGGAATCTACCGCGTACGGTGTGTCGGGCATGAGCGAGCGATACGACCACTCGCCCGCGATCGAGTCATGCGAGGCGTAGTTGCCTTTCATCTCGTTATAGACCACCCCGCTGCGTTGCAGCCGACCGTCCTCAGCGAACTCGAGACGATGTCCTTCCTGTCGAAACATCTCCGGCCGCAGCAAAGGCCGAAACACCGCGTCTCCGTAGACCTGCATAATGTTAAACAGATCCTTGGCTACGGTGCTTGCAGCCGGGTACACGGTTTTGTCCGGGAAGGTGAAGGCGTTCATGAAGGTGCTCATGCTGCCCTGAAGCAACAGCAGGAACGGATCCTTGAGCGGGTAGCGTCGTGAGCCGCACAGCACGGTATGCTCGAGGATATGCGCGACGCCGTTGGAGCTGTCGGGCACGGTTTTGAACGCGAACGCAAACAGGTTCTCAGGATCGTCGTTTGCTATGTGATACACCTCGCACCCGGTCGCGAGGTGTTTTGCGCGCACCCCCCGGGCGCGGTACTCGGTGAGGTCGTCTATCGAGATGATTTCAAATCCGTGAAGATTCTGTCCCGGTTCCGGCATGCTGTACCGTCCTTAAGTTTTGATTTTTTGTTTGTCTTGTATTCCTGCTTGAACTCGCTCCGCGAGCGCCGTCTACGCGATCGCTCCGAGCTCCACGGCGTGACGGTAGCAGCGTAACGTCGTGCTTCCGAGACGTTGCAAAAGGGCCGCGAGGCTCTTAGGCGTGCGGCCGTCGAAGGTGTCCGACACGGTTCTGAGCACCAGCACAGGAACCGCCTCAAGCGCGCAGACCTCGGCTACCGCCGCGCTTTCCATATCTACCACCACGCCGTCGAGCTCCGCCTCGAACGCCAACTGCTGTTTGTGCCGTGGCGTGAGGAAGCGGTCGCCGGTGAGCACCCGTCCAAACCTGCGAGGCCGTACGCCGCGGAGCGCCTCGTGCGCCGCCGCGCTCAGTTTTTCGTCGCACCCTACGGCACGGTCGCGGTGATACGGAACCTCCCCCCGGCGAAACCCGAGCGCCGTAACGTCGAGGTCGTACTGCAGGCAGTCGCGCGCGATCACCACTTCGCCGATCGGCAACTCGGGGCGCAGCGCGCCGGCGATGCCGGCGAGAATCACCGCACTCGGGCGCAGCAGACCGATAAGATCCTGCGTGACGCTCGCGGCGAGGACCTTCCCGACCCCGATCCGCGCTACCGCCACACTGCGCCCCCGATCGACACCCCGGTAGAGCTCGAAGCCGCGCCGTTTCTCCAGCCGGAGCGACTCGATCTCCGGGAGAATTCCCGCGATCTCGTCCTGCATCGCACCGAGCATCAATACCACGGCGGTTTTGCGTTTTCAGCCGAGTGCGGCGACGATGCGAGCGAGCGCATCGTGCAACACCGCTTTTGGAGTAGCGATATTGAGTCGCTGAAACCCTTCACCGCCGGGCCCGAACACCGGACCGTGCGAAAGCTCGACCTTCGCCTCTTCGCGCAGAACGCGCTGCAGCTCGTCGTCGCTGATATCTCGCTTACGCTGCAAGCGCCGAAAATCGAGCCACATGATAAAGCTCGCCTCGGTCGGCGAACTCGAAACAAGCGGCAGACCCTCGGCGATGATCCCGCGAACCTCTTCCACGGTCTCAACCAAGTGCCTCCGAAGCGCCGTAAGCCACGGGCCGCCGTCGCGATACGCAGCCTCGGACGCCACCAAGGCGGGCGCGGTTACGTGATCGGTTCCGGCCGCCTTCAGCGCGGCACGATAGCGGGCGCGCAGCTCGGGGTCTTTGATCGAGACCGCCGCCACCGAGCATCCGGGAATGTTGAAGGTCTTGCTCGGCGACACGATCGTTACGGTGCGCGCCGCGATCTCCGGACCGAGGTCGGCGATTCCGAGAAAGTCGTTATCGTTGAGCCGTAGATCGGCATGAATCTCGTCGGACACCACGGTAAGATCGTGCCGTAGCGCGATCTCGGCCAGCGACTCGAGCTCGTGCCGCGTCCAGACCCTCCCAACCGGGTTGTGCGGCGAGCAGAGCAGCATGATGCGAGTTTCGGAATCGATCACGCTCTCGAGCTCTTCGAAATCGATGCGGTACTCGCCGTGATGCTCATGCAGGTGATTAACGATGACTCTCCGGCCTTTGTTCTCGATCGAGTGGAAGAACGGCGTGTACACCGGTGTCTGAATCACGACCCCGTCACCCGGCCGGCTGAAGCACTCAATCGCGGTCTTTACCCCCGGCATCACCGCCGAGATTACCGTAACCTCATCGCGCGGCATCGGGCGGCGGTGCTGCTCGCGTTGGAAGGCGTCTAAGGCGTCGTAAAACCCGGGCGGCACAATTGAGTAGCCGAGAATGGGATGTTCAAGCCGCTCGCGAACGGCCTGGAGGACCACGGGCGGTGGAGCGAAATCCATGTCCGCCACCCATAGCGGCAATCGTTCCTGCGGCACAAGATCCCACTTGATGGAGTTGGTTCCGCGCCGCGTATACTGGGTGCGAAAATCGAAACCGTCTTCTGTCGCTGTTGTCATACCGGCAGTATGCCCGAGCTTCGGTTGCGTCGCAACCGTATAGAAAGCCGAAATCGCACACAAAGCGGCTGCGGGCCGCCCCCGGTCACCACGCGGTCTCCGCACGCCACCGTGCCGGTCCACGGAGTGCCCTGGCCCCGGAACGGCGGAGCCCTGCGCGCATTCCGGTTTCCGGCTTCCGGCTTCCGGAGCGTGCTTGCGGCCGGCGGCCGGGGTTGGTATCATCGCGCCCCATGGATCATGAAACCGCGGTGTTTCGCGCCCGAGTGATACGCGAGATGAGAAGCTTCCTGACCGGGGCCGGGTACCTCGAGGTCGATACACCCGCGCTCGCGCCCGACCTCATACCCGAGAATCACTTGGATGTGTTTCGAACGCGTTTTGAGCCGCCGACGGCCGATTCTCGGGAGCTGTACCTCATCCCGTCGCCTGAACTGTATTTGAAGCGTCTGCTTTCCGAGGGCTACGGGAACATTTTTCAGATCGCGCGATGCTTTCGCAACGGAGAGGCGGTCGGTCGGTATCACAATCCCGAGTTTACGATGCTCGAATGGTACAGCCTCGAGGCGGATTATCGTGCCTCGCTTGACACGGCCCTCGAGCTGTTGCAGTATCTCTCGAGTCAGGCGGCGCCCACGGCCGAGGTCATGCAGCGTGAACCGCTCATGCTGACGGTTGAGGAAGCGTTTCGCCGGCACCTCGGGTTCTCGCTCGGAGAGGCTCTTGAAGAGGGAAGGCTTCGCTCCGCGTTGGCCGGAGCAGGTCTTGATCCGCGGCGGCTGGAGAGTGCCGAGGAGCTGTTCAATCTTGCGATGGTCGATCGCATCGAGCCAAGCCTCCCCGAGGACCGTGCGGTCGCGCTGCTCGATTATCCGAAACAGATTCCGACCCTCGCACGCGAGATTCCGAATACACCGTGGTGCGAGCGCTGGGAGCTGTATCTTGGCGGCGTCGAGTTGGCTAACTGCTACAGTGAGGAAACCGACCCGCAGAACGTCGCCCGGTTTTTCGCGACCCAGCAACAGGCGAAACGCGCGCGCAACGCCGAGCATACCGTGGACCACCGCTACCCGGAGTTGTTTCACGACGCGTTTCCGGCGTGCTCAGGGGCGGCTTTGGGTGTCGATCGGCTGGTGCTCGCGCTCAGCGGTAAGCGAAGCCTCGATGAAGTGATCTATTTTCCGTTTTCTGCTACGGTGTAGGCGCGCATACGCCCACCGGCGGGAAACAGTACGGAGAGACAACGCATATGGTACGAGCAGGTGCAATTTCAAAGGGCATGGTTCTCTTGATGAAGGACGAACCGTACGTGGTAACGGAGCGTGAGTTCGTGAACCCGGGCAAGGGCTCGGCGTTTGTTCGCTTGAAGCTCAAGAGCCTTCGCAGCGGGCAGGTTCTGCGCGAGACGCTGAAGTCGAACGAATCCGCCGAGGAGGCCGACGTCTACGACAAGGACGGCCAGTTCCTTTACGCCGACGAGGCCGGCTACCACTTCATGGACGCCGAGAACTACGAGCAGTACGTGATCGAGCGCGAAGGCCTCGAAGAGAAAGGCAGTTACATGAAGGAGGGCGATACCTACCGCATCATGATGTGGGAGAACCGCCCGATCGATATCGTGCTTCCGCTGAAGATGACGTTCTCGGTGATTGAGGCTGAGGAAGCGGTGAAGGGCGACACCGTCACCGGCGCGAACAAGGTCGTTACGATCGAGACCGGCCGGCAGGTCAAGGTGCCGCTGTTCATCAAGCCGGGGGACAAGGTGCTGGTGAACACCGAAACCGGCGAGTATGTTGAGCGGGTAAACGCATAGGGAGATAGGTGCGGAGTTAAGCGAGCCCTCGGCCGAGGCGGCGCGAAGCCGGAATACGGGTATCTAGTTATCGATTCAGCTTGACATATTCTGAGCGGTGCGGTTATACTAAACCTTAATCTAACTAAACGGCTCAAGGTTAGGCGTCGTAGATCACACTGAGCCGAAGAGGCCGCATTATGAGAGTTACCACAAAAGGACGGTACGCGCTGCGGGCAATCTCGAAACTCGCGATGACGAAGTCCGAGCGCCCGGTACCGATCAAACAACTCGCGAGCG
>PUOW01000396.1 GCA_003552185.1 Spirochaetaceae bacterium | reverse complement strand
GCGTACCCCGCGTACGCGTTGCATACGATCATAGGCCCGCGCGCCGAGATCTGTCTACCGATTATGTCTACCGATTGTTGCTCGGCAAATCCGATGAGCGATGCTACACTTGGGTACGTATCCGCAACGGAAGGAGGCAGGCATGATCGAGATAGGGGTTCGAGACGAGGCGCGTCGGCGCAATATCGAGGTGTGTCGTCGGCGGGGTATTGTGTTACCGACCTTTGAGCAGCAGAAGCATCCCGAGCGTCTCGACGCCGAGCTACAGCGCAAGATCGCCGGGGTGGGGCTCTGGGATCTCGATCCGCTGAACCTCTTTCGGATCACCTGGAAGAACCGTCCGCCCGAGGCCGGCGGCGGATTCGGCGGGGTGAACTATCTCGAGTTTCCGCCCGAGATCACCGGTGTGCCGGCGCGCGTAATCGCGCTCGTGGGGCGTTGGTTTCCAACCGGGGCACACAAGGTGGGCGCTACCTACGGCTGTCTGGTGCCGGCCTTGGTGAGCGGAAATTTCGACTCCACCACGCAGAAAGCGGTCTGGCCTTCAACCGGCAACTACTGCCGCGGTGGTGCCTACAACTCGGCGCTGCTCGGCTGTAGCTCGGTCGCGATCCTGCCCGAGGGGATGAGCCGCGAGCGCTTTGAGTGGCTGCGCGGGGTCGCCGGCGAGATCATCGCGACCGCCGGTACCGAGAGCAACGTCAAGGAGATCTTCGATGCCTGCAACGCGCTCAGCGCCGAGCGTGGCGACGAGGTGGTGATCTTCAACCAGTTCTCGGAGTTCGGTAACTACCTCTGGCATTATGAGGTAACCGGCGAAGCGCTGCTCGAGCTGCTCGAAGCCGAGCTTCGCGACGGGCAGGAGCTGTTCGGCTACGTTGCGGCAACCGGGTCTTCCGGCACGCTTGCGGCCGGCGACCGCCTGCGCAACCGCTACCCAGCGGTCAAGATCGCGGCGGCCGAGGCGTTGCAGTGCCCTACGCTGCTCGAGAACGGGTACGGGGAGCACCGCATCGAAGGTATCGGCGATAAGCACGTCCCCTGGGTGCATAACGTACGCAACACCGACCTTGCAATCGGGATAGACGATCACGACGCGATGCAGCTGCTGCGACTATACAACGAGCCGGCCGGCCGGCGCTTGCTCGCCGAGCGCGGCGCCGAGCCCACCGTGATCGAGCAGCTCGAGGCCGCCGGAATCTCGGGCGCCGGGAACGTCGCGGCCGCCGCCAAGATGGCGCGGTATTACGAGCTCGATCACGACGACGTAATCCTCACGGTGCTCACAGACTCGATGGACCTCTACCGCTCGAGGCTCGACGAGCTCCGCGAGGCCGAAGGAGCGCTGCGCGACACCGATGCAGAGCGGATCGCGTATCGGCATATCGACGGGCTGCGCGCCGACAATGTGCTCGAGCTTACCTACCGCGAGCGCCGGCGCGTTCATAATCTCAAGTACTACACCTGGGTGGAGCAGCAGGGCATGGATAGCGGCGAGCTTACGCGGCAATGGTACGACAAACGCTACTGGCGCAGTATACAGGAGCTGGCCGCGGGCATCGACGAGATGATCGAGGCCTTCAACGCCGAGGTCGCCGCCGGCGGATAACGAGCCCCGCGCCGGCCACGATTGGGCCGCTCGTCGGACAGCCGGCCGCCCGCCCGTCGGGCTACTGATCGATCTACTGACCGGCTACGCGCCGAGCCGCTCGAGCATGTCTTCCACCGCGCGCTCGAGCTGCCGATCGCGCTCTTCAACCTCATCCTCCGGGGTTTGGCGAAGGCGAATCTCGGGCTCGGCGCCGTGATGCTCCATATCGGTGCCGTCCGGCAGGTACCAGCCGCGAAACGGGCGGCGTACCGTCGCCCCGTCTATCAGCGTGTGCACGCCGGTTGAGATCACGCCCCCATAGGTCTGCTCGCCGATCAGCGTTCCGCGCTCGAGCGTGCTGAACGCGTGCGCGAGGATCTCGGCGTTGGAGTAGCTCTTTTCGTTCGCGAGCATGTTGATCGGCAGTGTATACCGCGGTGCGTCCAAGCGATCCTGCGGGTAGTGTCCGGTTTGTTCGGGATCGGCTCCCGCCGGTATGGTGTAGGCGTGTTCCTCGGCCATGATCGAGGTGAGTATGCGGTCGGTGGTGTGCCCCCCTCCGTTGTTTCGCACATCGATGATGAGCCCGTCCTTGCCGTACGCCGCGGCGTAGAGATCGCCCTGGAACTCCTCGAGCGAGGTCTGGTTCATCGCCTCGATGTGAATGTAGCCGAGGCGCCCGTCCGAGAGCTCGCGCACGCGAGCGCGGCTTGCTTCACGGAACGCGTCGTACTTCAACCGTGCAAGCTCGGCGTAGCTTACCGGGGTGAGCAGCGCGCGATACTCGAGCCGCTCCTCGCCGACCGGGCGCTCGAAGGTTACGATCACCTCGCGCCCCACGCGCCCGCGGAGGCTTCTGAGCAAGGTATCGCGCGGGCCGAACGGCTGAAGCTCGATCTCGGTAATGATGTCGTCTCGGCGCAGCTGCATCGGGCCGCGCGCGGCCGGGCCTTCCGGCACAACCTCGTTTACGCGGTACCCCTCGCGGCCATCTTCGAGCTCAACGCGTTCGTGCTCGATGCCGAGCCGACCCGAGGGCTCACGAAGCTCCGAGGCCGGTCCGGGGTTGGACACTCCCATGTGCGACGCCGCGAGCTCACCCATGAGAGCGTTTACCACGTCGCTGAACTCACTCGCGGTGCGTGCGCGCGCAACGAGCGTTTCGTAGCGCTCCACCACCGCAGGCCAATCGAGGCCTTTCATGTCCGGGCGATAGAAGCTCTCGCCGATCATGCGCGCAGCTTCGTGAAACTTCTGAAGCGACTCCTCACGGAGATCTACGCGTACGCGGTCGGAGATCTCGGGGTGCTGGTGCTCGCCTCCGCTGAGCTTCGCTACCCCGACGCGTCCGCCGTGAATGTATACCACGCGGTCGCCCGTGATGCTGAGATGCTGCACGTGAGCGACCGGGCCGAGTCTGCGTCGGCCGCTCCCGTCCCAGTTCATCACCATCAAGCCCTGCCCGCTCACGTTGAAGACGTAACGCGTGCCGTCGGGGGTCATCTCGTTCGCGAACTCGTGGTACGGCGCGGCGGTGACGCGCTCAACGCGGCGCCACGCGTCGTCGAGCTCCTCGGCTGCAACCGCGCGTTCGGTCGCGCCGGCTTCCGGCTCGGCGGTGCCGGGTTCGGTGGGGCCGGGGTCGCGACCACGAACCGCGGGCGGTGTGATGCGCGCCGCGGCGCTCGATGCATCGCGGTAGTAGGCGCTGAGCTCGCGTGCGGTGTAGGTCTCGAGCTCGCGGTCGAGATGAACGCGGTATAGATCGTAGGTGTCGCCCGAGCGGTTTGAGATGAACGACAGGATGCGCCCGTCGGCCGACCAGCGCGGATTGCGATCGTTGCGGGGATGGCGCGTGATATTGACCGGATCGTGGCTGCCGTCGGCGGCAACGATGAAGATATTGGTGCTGAAGTTGAGATCGTTCTGCGCGTAGGCTATACGCTTGGAATCGGGCGACCAGCGCCACTCGATCGTGCTGTCCCAGCCCTCAACCAGCGTTCGTGATCGGCCGGTGTTGAGATCCAGTATCATAAGATCGCCCCGCCCGCGCCGAAACGCGAGCGACGTTCCGTCGGGCGACGGTGAGGGCTCGCGATCGTTCTCGGCAGTCTGTACCACCGGGGTGATCGAGAACTGCACCGCGTCGTGCCAGCGCGTGGGGTCCAGCTCCGAGGGAAGCGGCTCCGGCGCCGCAGGGTCGAGCTCGTCTTGGTCGACGGTTTCGGGCTCCGCCGGCGGCGTTTGTGTGGGTTCGGGCTCCGGAACCGGCTCGCCGGGATCCGGCGGATCGGCCGGCGTGCCGGGATCCACCGGGCCGAACGGATCGTCGGGCGCTTCGGGGTCGGCTTCCGGATCGGTCGGGTCGGTCGGCGGCGGCGCGGTTCCGGGGCGTTCCGGCGGCGGTTGTCGGCCCTCGGCTTCGGGGTCACGCGGGGGCTCGCGGGGCGGCGCCTCATCGAACGCGCGCCGAATCTCGTCGCGCGTGAGCATTACGCGCGCGGAGTAGATCGAGGAGCTGCCGTCTGAGTCGCTGGTGAAGTACAGCTGTAGACCGTCGGGCGACCAGGTAAGGTCGCTGTGCCGGGCGTGCGTCTCGGGCGGAGTTACCGCGCGCGTTGGGCTGTGCTCGTCCATATGGCGAATGTAGACTCTGCCGTAGGCGATATAGGCCATCACTCGGCCGTCGGGGCTCAAAGCGGCCTCGGTTACCCTTCGATCCACGCGCCGTAGCGCGGTGTCGTCGTGCCCGTCCTCGCCGGCACGGATCGCGACCGGCCGGGGTTCGGCATCGGCGCGTTCGAGGTCGAGCGTGTACAGCGTGTCCCAGACCTGCATCACCGCGGTGCTCCCGTCGCGAGACACGTCGAAATGCCGGATGTCGTGTTCATCGAACCAGGTTAACCGGGTAATGTCGCGATCGTGCTCCTGATCGGCGACACGGTAGAGGTTGACGGTGTCGTCCTCACGGTCCGACATGAACACAATCGTCTCGTCGTCGACCCAGTGGGCGCGTCCGTCGTCGCCCTCACGGGTGGTGAGTTGGCTGAACTCGCCGGTCTCGCGATCATAGAGCCACACGTTCATCGCCTCGGGGCCACGGTAGTGACGCCTGTTCCAGTCGTGGTAGTAGCCTCCGCGGGTGAACAGTACGCGCGTGCCGTCGGGCGAGATTCGCGGCTCGGATCCGAAGGCGTTGTGCACCCTGTGGTGCTCGCCTCCGTCGGGCGAGACCGCGTACGGCCGTTGCTCGCGGTACACGTCGGCCTCGAGCAAGCCCGAGAAGGTAATCACCGGTTCGCCGTCGGCATCCTCGGCGTAAGCCGGGTTTCGCATAAACCGATCGCTGAAGGTGAGCTGCCGCGGAGCGGTTCCGTCGCGCTCAATGCGCCAGATGTTCATATACCCGTCGCGCATCGAGGCAAACGCGATGCGCCGCCCGTCGGGACTCCAGCTCGAGTGCAGATCGTCGAGATTATGTCTTGTGAGCCGAACAGCCTGCCCGCCCTCGGCGTCGACGCGCCAGATGTCTCCGCCCCAACTGAATGCGATCTCGGAGCCGTCGGGGCTGATCGACGGGAACCGAGGCAGCCCAACGCTTTCCGCGGACAAGGTCGCCGGAAGGAAGCACGCAACGAGAACGCTGATAAGCACGGATCGAAAGAACGAATACCTCAGGTTCGGGCGCCCCGAGCGGTCGGTGCACTGATTAGGTGTCATACGCAGATTGTCGCGCGCCGAGTGTTATCGTTTCAAGTAGCCGAGTGCGGGTGGAAGCGGGATGTTCTCGCCGAAACGGTCTTCACCGTAGCCCGAGCGGGCAAGGAGCGCGATGTCGTCGAGCGCACGCTTGTCGCCGTGAAAGGTCACGTGGATCTCGGCCTGGATATCGATCCGGCCTTCGGCGAGAAGCTGCGCGAGCGCGCGACGGGCGTACTCGCCGAGCGGCTCGCCTTCGCTCGGCTGAATCCGGGCAAGCTCCAGATCGCGCGCGTATATCACGATCTTGTGCCTACGAAAAAGCTCGGTAATGGTTTCGTGTAACGCCGATTGGTAATCGCGGCCGTCGTTGTACTGCTCGAGAACCTGCATGAGCTCGTGCCCGATCGATCGTCGTTTCAAGGCGTTTATACGCTCGTTCACCCGGATCATCTCAAGCGGCGAGGAGGCATCGCAGCGCTCTTCCTCGAGCTGCAGCGTGACCTCGCTGCCGTAATGCCTCACTATGCGGGCGATCAGAGTTGAGGGGCGAACGTGAAAGCCACGGTACGGTGGCGCCGGCACGCTGATCGTGGTGTTGTCGGTGTAGGTGCGTATAAGTTTGCGACAGAGGTCTTGCGCGCTGGCGGCGTAGCGAATCGCGAACGGCGTCGCGTACGATACCACGATCTGGGAGATGTCCTCGATCCGCTCGGACCGTTCGGAGTCGTCGTCGGAAGCGCGCCGATCTTCCCGGCTGATGGTGTCGTGTGGGGCAAACAGATGGCGCTCGTAATGGTGGGTGAGCGCGGTTACGATCTCGAAGAGATGATACACGATCGTGGCATGGCCACGCAGGTAGGTAAGGTTTTCGTCGGTGCGTTCGAGATCGGTTCCTCCGACGTAGGAGTCGTACAGCGCTTGGAGATTGTGAAATACGTCCTCGAAACGCCGAAAGTCTTTTTCGCAGGCCGTTTCCGGCACGCACGAGGTGAACCCGCGCTCGATGAGCGTCGCCTGTAGCTCGCGCAGGTCGCTCCCCTCCACGGTGTTCAGAAAGCTTGTGGCGAGGCTTACCACGGTCTCGCCGGGGCTGTAGGTGACCGCGGTGCGCGTAAGGTCGCTCGGCAGGCGCCAGGTTACCTCTTCGTCTTCAATGCATCGCGGCCGGTACGGCTCCAGTTCGGGATACAGCCCGTTACGCTCGGCCGAGTCGAGAAAGCGTCGAAGCGTGGTGTTCAAGAGGCGCCGGCTGCGCCGGAGTGCGGCCACGGTGGCCTCGCCGATGTCCTCGTCAA
Source organism: Spirochaetaceae bacterium (assembly GCA_003552185.1). GTDB lineage: Bacteria > Spirochaetota > Spirochaetia > DSM-27196 > SLAA01 > B1Sed10-166. Next base: position 4,266 of record PUOW01000396.1, on the reverse strand, counting down.
GCGGCAGCAACGCGTACAACGGTATGCTGTACTTGAGGTGCAGGAGCTTGTAATGCACATCGCAGAACAGCTTCACCGCCGCGACTTCGCGGCGAAACGGTAACCAGGCGCGATTTGTGCGAGCGCCGTACGCGTCGAGGAGCTCTTCGAGCCGGCGGCTTTCCTGTAGCAGCATTCCGAGAGCGGTTCGCCCGATATCGTGCTCCGCCTCGAGGAGGTACTCGGCGATCGGAAGCGAGTGCCGAAGCATGCAGCGGGTTGTCTCAACAAGCTCGCGTTCATTTCGAACTGTGCAGTGCTGAACCATACTCTCTTAGTGTAACATACTCCGTTGGCGTATCGCGGTATCGCCCAAGCAGAGCTCGACGCGCGCCGCGATCAGAACCGATACCGCACGCCGATTCCGCCCCATAGCTCGAACTCGGTCCCCGGGACGATTCGCAAGCCTGGAACAACCTCTCCGAATGCCTCGAGCGGCAGCTCCGAGGAGAGGAAACTCACGCCGAGCGGAACGCGGATTCCCGATCGCACCGAGTCTCCGGGGGCGTCGCCGCGTACCCGAAAATTACCGCCGATGCCGAGGTACAGCGGCAAGCGGTCGGGCGCTACATCGAAGGCCTCGAAAAAATGATGAAGGTAATCGGCGTGAATGTGAAAGCGCTCGCTTTGGAAATTCCAGGCGAGAGCGGCGTCGACCGCGCTATGTTCGGCGAGCCAGTACTTCGCGCTGATCCCGGTGGGGTACCCAACGATGAGCCCCAGACTGAACCGCTCTCCGCCATGACCCGGGCCTCCGCCTTCCTGTGCGGCGGGCTGCACAAGCGCACCCGCGATCAACAGCACAACTGCCGTCGAGAGAACTCGATACAAACGCATAGAAGCACCTCGCTTTCTTTCGCTTTTGGCCTCGCCCGGCGGCTATTCCGGCCACCGAGCAGCACTCGGCCACAGCATACACAAAAGACACGCCCACGAACAGTCGTGCGCGGCATGCAGCAGCAGGCGTGCAGGTGGGGCGCGCAGGCACGCGGGCACGATACGGCACGGCATGATCGTTGACGCTTCTTTGAAGCTACACCGGTGTAGAGGAGTTTCGCGAGTAAGACTCGATCAGCTTCAGCAGATAGCGCGACTTCATCTGCCGCCCGGCGAGTGTGCGTTTAACAGGCGGCAGGCGCAGAATCGCGCCGAGTATCGCCGCGAGCGCGCGGTGGCTCGCGAGCAGGTGATTGTCGAAGATCAGGTTCTGGAGCTTGCCGCGCTCTATCGCCATTACCACCGCACGGTGCACGTTGTCCACCGGTGTGAAGACGCGCTCCTCACGCGGTTGCAGCTCGAGCGCGTTGTCTCGGCAGACGCGGACGCATACCCCGCACCCAAGACACGCGTCCTGCAGCACGCGCGCGGTCTTGCGTTTCGGGCGTTTCGGGTCGTTCGCGGTTACGAGCGCAACCGCCTGCACCGGGCATACCGCCACGCAGCGCGCGCAGCCGGTGCAGCGCTCCTGCTCAACCGCGGCCAGGTAGTTTGTGGTGTGAACCGGTTGCAGGATACCGTACTTACGCGCCGCGATCATCGCCTCGCAGCAGCACCCGCAGCAGTTGCAGATGAAGTTTACGCTGCGCTGCACGTTCTCGCCGAACTGTACGAGGTTGTGTTCGTAGGCTTGATCGAGGAGCTCGAGGCACTCCGAGGCCTCTACGGCGCGCGCGTATCCGTGCCTGGTCAGCGACTCGGCGCTGCTGTTGAAGGTCATACAGATATCCATCGGAGCGTCGCAGGCGCGTCCCATATGCTCCATCTTGTGCCGGCAGTAGCAGATCCCGACTCCGATATGCGTCGCGGTTTTGATCACCTCGGTAGCTCGTTCGTAATCGAGCACCCTGAGCGCGTGGTCGTCCGAGAGCGCGCTCTCGTTCACGAACACGCGTCCGAGCTGCGTCTCGCCGTCGACGAAGAGGCTGCGTATGAACTCCTCCTCCTGGTTTATGTACTGATAGTACAACTCCGCGAGCGCCTTCTGATCTACGTCGCCGCGTAAGCGCATCATCGAGAACTCGAAGAACCCTGCCATCGGGGGAGGAAGCGTGTACACGGTCTCGCCGTCTTTCTCAACATCCACCAGCACCGCGCGCGAGGCGAGGCGCTCGAGCGTGTTTCGCACCTCGTGCTCCGGACGCTTCAGACGCCGGGCCGCGTCGGCGACGGTAAACGGCTTAATCGGAAGCTGCGCGATGAACGCCGCCTCGTCCTCGTTTACAAGAATCTGCAGGATCTGATAAAGCGTCTGCGAAGGTGGGGCCCCTTGCGGGAAGCGGTTCAAGCGATCGACGAGATTCTCGTACGATGATTTCTTGAGCGTTCTGTGCGCCATGCTCCGCCCTCTCCCGGTCGGTTACAGTGTGCCGATAGTCGCAACCATCACCGCCTTGATGGTGTGCATCCGGTTCTCGGCCTCGTCGAACACCTTCGAGTGTTTGCTGCGAAACACCTCATCGGTGACCTCCATCTCCTGCAGTCCGAACTTCGCGGCGATCTCGGCGCCGATCTGTGTCTCGGTGTCGTGAAACGCCGGAAGGCAGTGCAGAAACAGCACCTCGGGGTTGCCGGTTTTGCGCACCGCATCCATATCCACCTGGTAGGGCTTGAGCAGTTTGACGCGTCGCTCAAACTGCTCGTCCCCTTCGCCCATAGAGACCCAGACATCGGTGTAGATCACGTCGGCTCCGGAGAGTCCTTCCTCGACCGAGTCGGTATGCTCGATCCGGGCGCCGCTCTCACCGGCGATCGCCTCGATCTCTTGAACTGTGGCGTCGTCGGGAAACAGCTCGCGCGGGCCGATTCCGACGTACTGCATGCCGAGCTTCGCGGCGCCGATCATCATTGCGCGCGCCATGTTGTTTCGCGTATCTCCCATGAACGCGAGCTTAACCTGATGGAGCGGTTTCGCGAGGTGTTCGGTAATCGTCATGAAGTCGGCCAGAATCTGCGTAGGGTGATCGGTATCGGTTAAGCCGTTCCAGACCGGAACGCCGGCGTTCCGTGCGAGCAGCTCCGCGGTTTCCTGGCTGAAGCCGCGGTACTCGATTCCGTCGTAGTAGCGACCGAGCACGCGCGCGGTGTCCTCGAGCGATTCTTTCTTTCCCATCTGGCTGTTCGAGAGGAACGTCACATGGCCGCCCTCGTCGTAGACTGCAACCTCGAACGCGCAGCGCGTGCGGGTCGATGCTTTGTCGAAGATCAAGACGACGTTCTTGCCGTCGAGCAGCCGCGTACGCACGCCGGCGCGCTTTTTACGTTTGAGGTCTACCGAGAGATCGAGCAGATAACGGATCTCCTCGGCGCTGAAATCCTTCAGCGTTAGCAGATGTCGTCCACGTAGATTAAGCGGCATTGTCTATCCTCCAGTATAGCCTCAGGTTACGCCTCACGCAGCAGCGGCATGCTCATGCACCGCGGCCCGCCTCGGCCGCGCACCAACTCCGAGCCCTCGATCTCGATCACCTCGAGACCGTTGTTGCGGAGCTCGCGATTGGAGTTTACGTTGCGGTTGTAGGTGATTACTTTCCCCGGCGCCACCGCCAGGGTGTTGGTGCTGTCGTTCCATTGCTCGCGCGCCGCGCTGAGCGCATCGCCGTCGGCGTTGCGTATCAAGCGAACCGAGTCAAGGCCGAGCGCGTTCGCGAGCGCCTCGCCGAGGCTCGAGATCGGCTCCGCGGTAAGACCGGGCGTTACTCGGTACACCGTGATCTCATCCTCAACACCGGCGAACACCGTGAAGGCGTCGCGGTCCACCATCGTGAGAACGGTGTCGAGGTGCATATACGCGCGCGCGGAAGGAATCCGCACCGCCAACACCTCGGAAAACCCGTCTTCGAACAGCCGCGCAGCGAGCTGCTCGATCGCGCCCGGTGAGGTGCGCGCGCTACAGCCGACCGCGACCGCGTGCTCGGTTAGTACGAGCACATCGCCGCCCTCGATGGTATGTCCTGCGTGCGGCTGAAACCGGTGCACCTGCGTGTGTGCGGTCAGCATCGGATGGTAATCGGCGAGAAACCCGAGCAACGCGCTTTCTCGGCTGCGCGCCTTGGTCTGCATAACATTGATCGAAAGCGTGTTGCCTATCACCACCGCGGGATCGCGGGTGAAGTAGAGATTTGCAAGCGGGGGGATATAGAACGGGCTGTCGTCGCGAATGTAGTGGCCGAGCGGTCGTCGCCCCGGCTCGAACTCGATCTCCCGCTTTTCCAGCCCGGTTATTATGGT
>PUOW01000402.1 GCA_003552185.1 Spirochaetaceae bacterium | reverse complement strand
CGGCGCCGGCGGGGGAGCCGGCGGGTGCGCCGATCTGAAGCAGATCCTCGATCTCGGCAATGCTTCGACACTCGAGCATGCGCGCGGCTTGCGCGTGCGCTTCAGCTATCGTGAGCTGCGACAGCGCCCGTTTGATCTTCGGAAGCATGCGTGGCTCCACGCTGAGCGTGCGGAACCCAATGCCGACGAGGAACGGAAGCATCGCGGGATCGTGGGCCGCGTCGCCACAGATCGAGAGCTGCTCGAGGCGCCCCTGCATGGCGTCGGCGATATGCTTGAGCGCGTGCAGCACCGCGGGGTGGTAGTGTTTGTACATCTTGCCGACATGGGTGTTGGTGCGGTCTACCGCAAGCATGTACATCACCAGATCGTTGGTGCCGACCGAGAGGAAATCGGCCTCCTCGGCAAGCGCCTCGATCGAGCTAACCGCCGAAGGTAACTCTATCATGGCCCCGAAACGAGCCTCCGCGTCGAACGGAATATCTTCTTGGCGAAGCTCGGCGATGCATTCATCGAGCACGGCTCGAGCGCTTCGAAACTCGTCTATCGAGGAGATCATCGGAAGCAGTATCTGCACGTTGCCGTGCGCCCCGGCGCGCAGCATCGCGCGTAGCTGTTCCTTGAACAACTCCACGTTGTCGAGCGAAAACCGTATGCCGCGGAAACCCAGAAACGGGTTGTTCTCGGTAACGGTCGGTTGCTGCAGCACCTTGTCGCCGCCGATGTCGAGGGTGCGCAACACCACCGGCCGGTCGGGCATTGAGCTTACGATCTTGCGGTAGATGTAGTACTGCTCGTCCTCGGTCGGAAAGTCGTTCCGAACGATAAACGGAAACTCGCTGCGATACAGTCCGATTCCTTCCGCTTGATACTGCGCGGCGACCTTTACGTCGTACACTATGTTGATGTTGGCCTGCACATGCACGCGCACGCCGTCGCGCGTTGCCGCGAGCTCCGGCACCGGCTCGTCGCGCTCTTCTTCGTGTTCGAGCGACTCCCTAATCTGAAGGAGCCGCTCGCGCGCCTGCTCGTCGGGGTTGAGGTAGATATTGCCTTGAAACGCATCGAGGATGATTGGGGTGTGCTCCGGCACCGTGAAGACGCGTGGCTCGTTGGTGGCCACCACCGGTATACCGAGCGAGCGCGCCAAGATCGAGACGTGAGCGGTGATCCCGCCGGAACCGAGGATGAGGCCTTCGGCATGCTGCGCCGATACTCGCACCAACTCGGACGGAAGAATGTCGGGCGCAATTACGATCTGCCCGGTATAATCGCCGTCGGCGTCGGTGTCGCCCGAGAGGTTTCGAAGCAGACGATGCTCGAGGTCATGCAGATCCTGGGTTTTTTCCTGCGTCCGTGAGTTGCCGCTTCGCTCGAGCAGTTCTACGTAGGTCTTCACCACCCTACGCACCGCCGATTCCGGCTTCCTGCCTTCCTTGATCAGCCTCCGAATCTCGCCGCTAAACTCGCGATCCATCAGCATCAGGAGATGCGAGCTGAAGATCAGCGACGCGACATCGGCAAGATCATCTTCCATCTGTCGTTGCAGCTCTTCGAGCTGTCGGCGTGTGTCCTGCAAGGCTACGCGAAACCGTTCGAGCTCGCGCTGCGGATCTTCCACCGGTTCGGCGGCGTTGGAAAGCACCCGCTGCTCGCGTTCGCTCAACACCACCGCCCGGCCCTCGGCGAAGCCTTCGGCGGCAGCGCGCCCGTGCACAACCTTGAGATCGTCGAGCATCGCCTGATCAGCCTGGGTCGCGTGATCGTTGTGCAGCGTGATCAGCACCTCGGCATTCTCGAGCGTGGCGGCGAGCTGTGATGCAATCGCCTGCAAGGCGCGGCTGTCGGAAACATCGAAGTAGTCGGGCTCGTGGTGTTGCACCACCATCACACCGATGCGGTTATGACCACGCTTTATCGGCACCGCGAGAAACGATTCATACCCCTCTTCGCCGATGTCCGGGATAAGTTTGAAGTGCGGGTTTCGGGATGCTCGCGCCGAGCGGATGGGGCGCAACTCCTTCAGCGCGCGCCCTGTTATGCCTTCGCCAAGCGCGAGCGACACCGTGCGGTTACCCTCAACCTCGAGCCCTCGCGTGGCGCGCAGGTACAGCATTTGATCGGATTGTTCGTAGAGATAGATCGAGCACACGTCCGCCTTGGTGTGGCTCGCAATCAGTTCAACCACTTCCTGCAGAAAATCCGTGACGGTAGATTTGCGCTCAAACAGCCCGGAGAGCTCGCTGACGCTCCAGACCAAGTCTATGTTGTCTTTCCTCATGCTCGATCTACACCGGTGTAGCAGTGAATCATGTTATACTAACACAGTCAGGTTAGGCTTGAAAGCCTCCCACGAATGAACTCAGACTTCTCTTGAAGCCCAACCGCGCCGGTCTCGAGCAGTAGACTGTGCGGCTTCTCGGGATGCAGGCGCACGCTGCCGCCGCCGGCGTCGATCATCTGCATCACCCGATCCACCGAAAGCTTCGCGACCTTGGCAAACGTAATCTCCAGCACGCCCTTGCGCTCGATGATACTCGAGATATGCAGCTTGGTGCAGATCGAGCGGATCTCGGCGAGCGACAACAGGCTGTGCAGCTCGTCGGGTAGAGGCCCGAAGCGATCCTCGAGCTCGGCCACCACCTGTTCGAGCTCCTGCTCGTTTCTGATCGCGGCGATCTTCTTGTAGATCGCCATCTTCTCCATCGGCTCGGAGATGTAATCGTCGGGAATGTAACCGCTGTAGTTGAGATCGAGAAAGACCTCGGGCGCGACTTCCTGCCCGTCGTCGCTTCGCCGACGAATCGCTTCGTCGAGCAACTGCAGATACATATCAAACCCAACCGAGAGGATATCGCCGCTTTGCTGGCGCCCGAGCAGATTGCCGGCGCCGCGCACCTCGAGATCCTTGAGCGCGATCTTGAACCCCGAGCCGAGCTCGGTGTAGTCGCTAATGATCTGCAGACGCTTCATCGCGATCTCGGACAACGCGCGCTCGTCCGGGTAGAACAGATACGCGTACGCGGGGCGGTCCGAGCGCCCCACGCGCCCCCGGAGCTGATACAGCTGGGCGATCCCGTACATATCGGCGCGGTCTATGATCATGGTGTTGACGTTCGGGATGTCGATACCGTTCTCGATAATGGTGGTGGATACCAACACCTGCGACGCACCGTGCACGAAACGATGCATGATATCTTCCAGATCCTTAGCCGGAAGCTGTCCGTGTGCGGTCTCGATCATGAGCTCGGGCAGGAGACGCTCGAGGAACTGCTTGACGTGCGGCAAGGTCTCGACGCGATTGTGCAGATAGAACACCTGCCCGCCCCGCTCCACCTCGCGCCGGATCGCCGCGGCAACCTCTTCTTCAGAGAACTCCTTGATCACGGTTTCGATCGGAAGCCGGTTCTGCGGCGGCGTCTCGAGCAGCGAGAGGTCTCGGATGCGAAGCAGCGACATATGCAGCGTGCGAGGGATAGGAGTGGCGGTCAACGTAAGACAATCTATCGTGGCTTTGAGCTCCTTCAGTCGCTCTTTGTCTTTAACGCCGAAGCGCTGCTCCTCGTCGACGATCACGAGCCCAAGATCCTTGAACTGCACATCTTTTTGCAGCAAGCGGTGCGTCCCGACGACGATATCGACCTCGCCGGACGAAAGCTTTGTGAGAACCTTCTTCTGATCGGCGCGGCTAACGAAGCGCGAGAGCATCGAGGTCTCGACCGGAAAGCGCTCGAGACGTTCGAGCAGGCTCTCGTAATGCTGCTCCACAAGAATGGTCGTGGGCGCGAGCAACGCAACCTGTTTTCCGGCCGCCACCGCCTTGAAGGCCGCCCGCATCGCGATCTCGGTCTTGCCGTAGCCCACATCGCCGCACACCAGCCGATCCATCGGCTGCGGGCTTTCCATATCGGCCTTCACTTCATCGATGCAGCGTAGCTGATCGGCGGTTTCCTCGTACGGAAACGCGGCCTCGAAATCGTACTGCCATTCGCTGTCGGGCGGATACTGAAAACCCGGGGCGGTCTTGCGCCGCGAGTACAGCTGCACCAGCCGATCGGCCAGATCCTCGACGTTTTTTCGGACCTTGTTCTTGCGATTCTGCCACGAGCGCCCGCCGAGCGTATCGAGTCGCGGCGGAGCGCCGCCGGTGCCGATGTAGCGTTGGATCAGGTTGACCTGTTCGATCGGGATGTACACGTACTCTTCACCCGCGTACTCCAGTTGGATGTAGTCGCGCTCGGTGCCGGCGGCCGCGATGCGTTTGATCCCGTTGTAGCGCCCGATTCCGTAGTTGACATGCACCACAAGGTCGCCGACCTCAAGGTCCACGAAGCTTTCAATCGGCGAGCTCTGCGTCTTTCTAACCGAGTGCGCGACGCGCTTCCGGCGGCCGAAGACCTCGTTCTCCTGCACCACCGAGATTTTGCAGTCGGGAACCGTGAACCCTTCCGAGATCACGTCCGGTAGCACGGTAACCCCGGTGTCCTGCAGCATATGCTCTACGCGGGCCGCCTGCGCCTCGCTCTCGGCGAGCACCAATACCTCGTAACCGGCCCCCTCGAGATACCGCATCTCCTGTTTGAAGAACTCGATATTGCCGAAAAACGAGCGCGGCGGATCGTACGAGAAGCGGATCGCGTCTACCGGAATCGGCGCGCTCTCTGCGCCGGCCTCAGCGGTGCCGGCTTCGACCGTGCCGGCCGTGCCGGCGGCGCCGGCGGCGCCGGCGGCCGGGGTAGCCGGCGCGAGAGCGTGGGTTCGCACGGTTTGGTGGGCCGGGTGGAGTGCGGTCTCGGCCGGCTGCAGGATGCGATCGGGGCGCGGGATCACCCCGCGGCGATCTGAGTTGAGGAAGCTGTTGCGGTACTCTTTCTCAAGCGCCTCTATCGCCCCGGGCAACCGTTCGAGGCCCGCGAGCACTACCAGGCCGTCGGGCGCGAGATAGTCGTAGATACCGGCCGGTTGTGAGAACGCCAAGGGATAAAGGTACTCCTCGCCCTCGGTACTGCCGCGCGCTTCAAGCTCTTCTATGAGCCCGGTAGCGTCTTCACCGAACTCCGGAAGCTCCGAGAGCGTTTCGCGCAGTCGCTCGATCCGTCGCTCGTCCCACACAACTTCGCGCATCGGATGTATGATAATTCGCTCGGCTTTGCCGGTGGAGTTCTGCGTATCGGGGTCGAAGGTTCTGATCGCCTCAACCTCGTCGAACGAGAACACCACGCGATACGGCTCCTCGGTGCCGGGTTCGTAGACATCGAGCACCTCACCGCGCAGCGCGTACTCGCCCCGAACCGTGACTCGCGGCACCCGCATATACCCCATCCGGGCAAGACGGTCGGAGAGTGCAGCCGGGTCAAACTCGCCGCGCATCTCGACGACCAGCAGGTCGCGCTCGAGCTCATCGGGCGCGGGAAGACGCCCGAGCAAGGCTCGAACCGGCACCACCGCGATAAAGGGTTCCGCGCGTAACATGCGCGCGAGCAGATGCACACGCCGCCCGAAAGCCGGTGAGTTCTCCGGCGACGGGCGGTACGGCATCGTACCCCACCACGGGAATAACTGCGCCTCAACTCCGAACAGGCCCAGATCCTCAACCGCGTGTTCGGCTTCAATATCGTTTGAAACAACCAGCATCGCCGGCCGTCGATTCGATTTCAGGTACTCGGCGAGTACAAACGCGAGAAAGCTCCCTTTCGCACCCGAAACCTCGATGCTCGATTGACCGGCCTGCAGCGCAGCATGTAGACTTTTTCGTGGCGGGTAGCCTTTGAGCGCCTTTTGTAAGCGAGTATACAATAATGATTTCATGCAGTCATACCGACAAACAAGATAGGATGAAAAGCATTTCGCGATTTCCGACAGCGCTCGTGGTGTTGAGTTTGCTACTAATGATACCGAGCACCGCGGCACTCGCTCACGAGGATGATATCTCGGTCTCGATACGCTTTTACGACCAGGAAGTGTACTTCCCCGACAGCGACATCCTCATCAAAGTGACGATTCGCAATGATTCCCCCGAAACCTACCGGTTTCGCCTCGCCGATCGGCGCGTGTTCAACCTCGAGTTTGAGGCACGGACCATGACCAACCGCTTGCTCGAACGTGCGCCGCAGTTTAGCACACGCCGAACCTCCAATCAACAGGTTTTCTACCGTGAGATCTCGATCGCGCCCGGGGAACAGTTTGCATTCGTTGAGAATCTTGCCGAGTACGTGCAGATCCCGAGATCCGGCATGTACGTGATAGATGCCGCATTCTACCCGGAGCTGGCCACAGGGCCGGGACGGCGCCCGCGTCTTGAGTCCAACAGAATTACCCTCTCGGTTCGCCCCGGCACCGCCGGGACTCCTCCGGTCGACGAGGTGCTTGATGCCGAGACAACCGAGATACTACGCCGCCACCCGATCTCGCCCGACGCGGTGGTGCAGCACACCATAGAGGCCCGGCGCCAAGAACGCTGGGAGCGCTTCTTTCTCTACATCGACCTCGAGGCGCTCCTGCTTACCGATCCGGCGCGCGAGCGGCGCTACTTGCGGCTCTCGGAGCAAGACCGCCGCGCCGAGCTTGAACAGTTTCGCGAAGACCTGCGCCGTGAACGCACCGACGAGGATATCATCCTTACCCCCGAAACCTACGAGATGGTGCGTACCGAGTACACCCCGCGACGCGGCACCGTAGTAGTCGACAAGCGGTTTCGCTTCCCTGACTACACCGAGATCAAGCGTTATCGCTATCAACTCGAGCGCGACGACGATATCTGGATGATCGTAGACTACGACGTAGAGAACCTGGGAACCGAAGAATGAAGCTCATGCTGGTGGGGTCAAGTCAGGAGCTCGTGGAGCGCGTGCACAAGCGCTTTGGGTCGCAGGGCCTCGACGTCATACGGTATAGCCACCCGATAAAGGCGATGGACAACCTCTCGGAGGTGCAGCCGAGCGTGGTGCTGTTCAGTGCCTCCGACTTCCCCCGTCACTGGAAACCGTTTTTGACCTTCCTCCGAGGCGAGCTGTACCGCGACCGCTGCGTCTTTATCCTTTTGACCGCACCGGAGTTCTCGGAAGACGACGCGATGAAAGCACAACATCTGGGCGCGAACGGCTTGATCTCGGAGGCACTTGCGGACGAACGCGAGCTCGCGCGCCTCCACGATATCATCGCGCGCTACCAGGACCTGCGCGACTCGCGCTCGGCCACACGCTACCGCCCGACACCGGAAGACCGCATTGAGTTCATTGCTACGCACCCGCGGACACTGCAGCTGATCTTCGGCACGGTCCGCGACCTCTCGATAAGCGGGCTTGCGTTTATCCCCGACATACCGGCCGGCACCGCCGGGCTGGACCCGGGCAGCACCCTCCCGACCGCCGCGCTCCGCATCGGCGACCGCATCATCCTCACCTCGGTTACGGTACTCCGCCACGACGATGCGCTCATTCTGTTGTTCGATCATCTTACACCGCACGAGACCGAGCTGATCGAGGCGTACTTCGAGTAGTGTCGGCGCGGCCCACAGGCGCGGCCCAGAGACGCGGCGCACAAGCGCGGCGCTTACAATCCTTGACATCTGCCGATACGCGGCGTAGAATTTCGCAACCATGGCAGTACAGAAATACCTTGAGATGCAGCCGGTGTACGATCTCGTGCGCTACCACACCCAAGAAAACTACGCCGAGAACTCGGTTCCGTTCAGCGGCACACCGAGACGCCACCCCTACGACTCCGAGAAACTCGTACTTGTCCCCCACCCATTCGAACGCGAGCGGATCCTCTACGAGTTTCACCTCACCGATGTACTGCACGTGGAGGAGCTGAGCAGCATCGTAACCGAACGCGGCGAGAATCTGCCGGTCATGAAGCTCTGGGTTCGCCTCGGGAGCCGGGCGGTGCAGCTGTTTCCGATCATCGTCGGCGCCGAGCACGCAACCTCAACGCCGGAAGCGCTGCTCGGTCAAGAGAAGTGAGCAGGTGCCGGAGGCGCGTTATTTCTCGGTCGCTACCGACGGCCGTGTTACCTGTGCCTTGTGCCCGCACCGCTGCAGGCCGGCCGATGGCGCGTACGGGCTGTGCGGTGTGCGCCGCAACCGCGGTGGGAGGCTCGAGCTACCGTACTACGGATCGGTCTCGGCGCTCGCGACCGATCCCATCGAGAAAAAGCCGCTTTATCATTTTCACCCCGGAGCACAGATTCTCTCGGTAGGATTTCTCGGCTGCAGTTTGCGCTGCCCGTACTGTCAAAACTACCGAATCTCGCACGGCACAACCGCGCAGACGCGCTACCTCGGCCCACACGCATTGGTTGACGCCGCGCGCAGCTCAAACTCGTTTGCGATTGCCTACACCTACAACGAGCCGACGATCCATTTTGAGTATGTACTCGAGGCTGCCGAGGCGGCGCACGCAGCCGGTATCAAGAACGTGTTGGTAACGGCCGGCAATCTCAACGACGAGCCGGCGCGCGAGCTTCTTGGCGTTATGGACGCCGTGAACATAGACCTGAAGAGTCTTGACCCTGAGTACTATCGCCGGACGCTTCGGGCCGACCTCGACGCCGTCCTGAACTGCATTCGTATCGCGGCTGGGCTCACGCATCTCGAGGTTACCACCCTCCTGGTACCCGACGTCCTGTCGCCCGACGAACAGGTAGACGAGGTCGATCGAATGGCCGCGTTTCTTGCAGAGCTTAGCCCTTCGATTCCGTACCACCTCTCGGCCTACCACCCTACCCCTTCGTATCGCGCCGCACCAACCTCGGCCGCCCAGGTGCATCGCTGTGCCGAGGTCGCCCTCGCCCGGTTGAACTATGTCTACACCGGCAATCTCGGCGAGGATTCCCGCACCCTATGCCCCGACTGCGGCACGGTTTGGGTAGAGCGGCGAATGCCGGAGGTAACGATTGGCTCGGTAACTCCCGAGCGACGCTGCAGCGGCTGTGGACGCCCCGTCGACCTCGTTCCGGCCGGTTAGCCGGGGCGCTCGTGAGCCGGGGCGCCCGTGAGCCGGCGCGCCCGTGAGCCGGCGCGCCCGTGAGCCGGCGGTCGGTTAGCCGGCTCCCGGGTCGCTGCCCAGGCGCCGGCCGCCGCTCGCTCCACTGCCTGACCCGTCGCGCTGCTCCGCTTGCTACGCCGTTGCTCCGCTTGACAGTTTCGGGCCGATACGCTATCTTCAAGACTCACAACGGACAGGTGCCGCGCACCTCATGCATTCCCCTGTAGCTCAGTCGGTAGAGCGGGTGGCTGTTAACCACTAGGTCGTTGGTTCGAGTCCAACCGGGGGAGCGAAACACCACCGGTACTACGCGTAAGGCAATAGGCCTCAGGACAACCTGAGGCCTGCTTTTTGCCCACAGTCCGTGCTCCGACCCTTTTGCGCGTGCTTTTTGCCCGAACCTGGCGAGACACCTGCGTCGTTCTCGCGATATAATGCGTGCAGCCATGGCGATGAAATACTGCGAGCTTGTCCTCGACGGTGTGCTTTACGAGACCGCGCCTCCGGGCCGTTCACTGGTAGGGTCCGGCGCACATCGCGCACAGTGTAGGTTCGACCGCTTCCTGGCCTCGGTCGAGGCGTTGATTCGTAATCGACGCGTCGCGCGCGTGCTCATCCATCGCATGCCCGGATTTCGTCCGCAGGCTCACGCCGGGTACGAGATGATCCGCGCTCAGATCGCCCGGCTCACAGGCGCCGGCAAAGAGGTCTGGTTCTACGCCGAGCAGTACGCGGTCGGCGATCTCTATATGGCCTCGGCGGCTACCCGACGCGTGTTGCACCCACTCGGAACGCTCCACGCGCTCGGCTTATCGCATCCGTTCTTATTCTTCCGCAAGGCGCTCCACGAGCGCAAGATACAGGTCGAGGTCTTTCGTCGGGGGCGCTACAAGGGCGCGCTGGACAGCGTCAGGAACGACAGGCTCGATCATGCGCAGCGCGAGCAGTACGACGACCTGCTCTCGGCGGTGATGGACGAGTTTCAGGACCGAATCGCGGAAGGCTATCGACGTCCCCTTTCCGATCTCCAACCGCTCACCGAGGGCAAGATACTCACTGCGCGCGAAGCCTACGAACGGGCCTGGGTACACCACTGCCGAAGCTATGCGGAACTCATCGGCGATTGGCGCGACAAAAAGGTACGTAAACTCGAGCCTAAGGTATCGGCCAAAGGGTTTGGGTCCGGGAAAACGGTCGCGGTACTGTACCTCGAGGGCACGATCGTAACCGGACGCTCGCGAAGCTCGCCGGTGTTCGGGCGTTCGCTTGGAGCCGCCACGGTCTGCCGGCAGCTCGCGCAGCTTGAGCGCAACCGTCGCGTGAAGGCGGTGGTGCTTCGCATCAACTCCGGCGGCGGCTCCGCGACTGCGTCGGAGTCAATACTGCATGCCGTCGAGCGGTTGAAGCGCAGCAAGCCGGTGGTGGTTTCGATGGGCGAGATCGCGGCGTCCGGTGGGTACTGGATCGCGACGCAAGCCGAGCGGCTGTTTGTGGAGCACACCACGATCACCGGTTCGATTGGCGTTTTGATGGCGGTGCTCAACCTCCGCGAGTTTCTCAAGGCACGCGGAATCACCGAGGAAACCGTGAAGACGCACGAGCACGCCGACCTTGCCGAGCCGTTTCGACGTCTCACGAACGACGAGCGTCAGCAGTTGGATGAGATCGTTTCCAAGCTCTACTTCGCCTTTCTGAAGCGCGTTGCGGAGTTCCGTCAACGGTCGGTCGGCGAGATCGATCGCGTGGCGGAAGGGCGCGTCTGGACCGGTTACGACGCGGTTCGCCTCGGTCTTGCCGATGAGGTCGGCGGCCTGACCGAGGCGATTGAGTACGTGCGGCGCATTCACACCGGCAGCGCCCGTGTGCGCTACCTCCCGCGCGCGCGTCGGTCGGCGGTTGACCGCCTGCTCGCGCGTAGCGTTTCCGGCGGCTCG